>CALLKF010000115.1 GCA_938008535.1 uncultured Saprospirales bacterium
TTTTTATTAAATGTATAAAAAGTTTAATTTTTGGTTTTAAAAACTCTTCTTTCTTAAAAGCAGTGCTGGCTTTTAATAATTCATATTTTTCAGGATAAATGCCAAATCCAATTACATAAGCACATACTAATTTTTGTTTCATTTCAGGTGTGTCAAAATAATCTTTCAGTAACCGTCTTGCATGAAAACTACCTTGACTGTGCGACGCAATAATGATAGGTCTGCCGTTGTTGTAATTTTTTAGATAATATTCAAATGCTTTTTTTACGTCTTCATACGCAAAATCTAATGCAGCTTTGCCATTTTCTGTACTATCGTAAAAACTTTTGATATGTGCTTGTCTATAACGTGGTGCATAAATTCTTCCAACTTGATTGAAAACAGATGCTTGAAATTTGACTGGATATTTATCAATTCGTTTATTTAGTTTTTTACTATTTGCATCAGCATTCCACGTTTTTCCACTCATGTAAATTGTTGGATAGATATAGAAGACATCTACATTTTTTAAAGAGTCATTTATCCATTTTTCACTTTTTGGTATAGCATCTGATGCATCTTTTCTAAAAGGCAAACAACTCCAACTTTTTTTATTTGCATAATCTAGAGCTACTGGCTGATCGGTTGCTTTAAATGGTGGTAATGTTTTTGAATTGGAATAATTGATAGAAAATATAAAAAATAAAGTTAAAGCTGAAAATAATTTCATAAATAATTAAGTTAAACGAATGGAAATGAAGTGCTTTGTGAAGCTATCAATATGGAAACAAATAAAACGATCTTTTGTTTTAGTCTTTCAACAACAATTTAAAGCCAACACCGTGCACGTTTTGTATTTCTACATTTGGATCATCTTTTAAATATTTCCTAATTTTTGTGATATAAACATCCATACTTCTACCTGCGAAATAGCTATCATCTTTCCATATTTTCATCAGCATATCTTCGCGTTTTACTGGTTGATTGGCATTTTTTGCCAAGTATTCTAATAAAGCAGCTTCTTTTTTCGTGATGGAAGAAACAGTATCACCAGAAAATAATTTTAGTTCATCTACTTTTAATGTGTATTTGCCAATTTTATATTCTGTTACATCTGGTGTAATTAATTTTGTCCGTTTTAAAATGGCTTCCATTCGCATTACTAATTCATCTAAGTTAAATGGTTTAGTGATATAATCGTCACCACCAACTGCAAATCCTTTCAGTTTATCTTCTTGCATTTCGCGTGCAGTGATAAAAATAATTGGAGTCTCATCTTTCTTATCACGAATTTCTTGTGCCAATGTAAATCCGTCTTTTTTCGGCATCATCACATCTAATAAATAAATATCAAACTTCTCTTTGTAAATAGCACGTTCTGCATCTAAACCATTTATGCAATGTGTTACGTCGTAACCTTTATCGCTTAAATTATCTTTCACTACAAAACCTAAATTTGGATCGTCTTCTGCCAATAATACTTTTACTTTCTTTTCCATAATCTTCTTTTTCCTAAATTAAATATAATCAATTTATTTCTTATTGTGAAACCATAATGTAAACATCGTTCCAATACCTAGTGAACTTTGCAAAGTAATTTTTCCTTTGTGTAGTTTCATCATATTTTTTACATAAAACAAACCAAGACCAAAACCTTTCACATCATGCAAATTACCACTCGGTACTCTAAAGAATTTCTCAAAAATCATTTTCTGCGATTGTTTGCTAATTCCTTTACCATTATCCTTTACAGAAATTTCTAAACCTCTATGTTTATTAGCAGTGGTAACAATAATCAGTGGTGTTTTGTCGCAATATTTTATTGCATTATCTAGTAAGTTATACAATATGTTAGTAACATGTACTTCATCACCTTCAATTTTAGATTTTTTTGCATCTAAATGCAATTCTAATTTTCCATTTAACTCAGAAATTCGAGGTTCAAAATTTTTAATGATACGTTGAATAAGCTGGTTGATATCTATTTCAACTAGGTTCAATGCAATTTTATGTGAATCAATTTGTGAAACCTGCAATACAGATTCTACCTGATTTTTTAATCGTTGATTTTCTTCGCTAATGATGGTTGCGTAATGTTTTAATCGTTCTGGATTTTGAATGATGTCATCGCGCATTAATACGTCACTTGCCAAAGCTATAGTAGATATTGGTGTTTTGAACTCATGCGTCATATTGTTTACAAAATCTGTTTTTACTTCACTTAATTTTTTCTGTTTTAAAATAACTAGAATAGTATAAGTAAAAAATCCAATAACAACCATGAGTACTATTGAAAAGAATAGTAATAATTTTAAGTCATCTTGTAAATAAGATTTTTTCTTTGGAAATAAGACACCTATATAATAGTTTTCATTTGGTTTAGCTTGAACATTTAATCGTTGAACTTTAATTGGATTTTTTAAGTCTATGTATCTGCCAGCATAAAAGGAATCAGTTGTACATTCAAAAATACCATATTCAAAATCAGCGTTTATATTTTGATTTTTAGATTCAATTAATAAATAACTTTCCAACATGGTAACATTCACTGGTGAACTAAAATCAATAGTGTAAAAGTTGGATGCTTTTTTGTTGATACCATCAAGTTGAACAGAATATTTAGAATCGCGAATCAATCTATCTGCAACACTTTTAAGTGCTACATACGCGCGATGATTAAATTGTTGCTCTTTTAAATCAACTGCTTTTTTTACCCAAATTATTTGAGTTGCGATAATTCCACCTAATGAAATAAATGCTAATAATATTATATTTCGTATCGCTGCACGACTCATTTGATAAAGATAATTGAATTGAAAATTACAATGAGTACATTAACAAATATTTAGCATAAAATTCGCTAATATTTATCAAGTATTTCTAAGCCATTTATCAAACCTCTAAAAACTAATCCTAAAAAATTAACCAATAAATACAAAACAAAAATCAAAGCCGTCATTGATTGTAATTCAATGATTTCAGCAAATTTAGTTTGTGCTACAAAACCACCAATGTTTATTATGTAAAATCCTAAGATAAAAAATATAATTACAGATTGGATGATGTATTTAATTAATTCTTTACTCAAAACACCTAAAAATGGATTGAAAAAGCAGTATAAAAAAATAGGTGATAAGATGATTCCAATTGTAGTGCTATTTCTTTTGGTAAATAAAAAGCAAATCAATGAAATTATATTAATTAATATAAACGTAAAAACGCCTTGTTTAAAAGGACTGAGATAGTTGGTTTTTTCTATAAGTTTGCTTTCCATTGTATTAGCAATTAAACATGCAAAATAATAAATAGTTTTGATGTTGAAACTTTATTCTTTTTTCTACTCAATTGAAAATGGTAGATTTGCATAAACCTACTAAATATGGACGAACGCTTATTAGCTTTTGAACGCTTGCTTAAAATTATGGATGAGTTGCGTGAACAATGTCCTTGGGACAAAAAGCAAACTATTCATACATTGCGCAAACTAACAATTGAAGAAACCTACGAACTTTCAGACGCAATTATTAATGAAGATTGGAAAGGAATAAAAGAAGAATTAGGCGATTTGTTTTTGCATTTGGTATTTTATGCTCGCATTGGAAAAGAAGAAACGAAATTTGATGTTGCTGATGTATTGAATGCGGTTTGCGAAAAATTAATTCACAGACATCCACATATTTATGGCGATGTGAAAGTGGCTGATGAAGATGAAGTAAAACGAAATTGGGAACAATTAAAATTAAAAGAAGGTAAAAAATCAGTTTTAGAAGGTGTTTCAAACGGTTTGCCTGCTATTAATAAAGCACAACGAATTCAAGATAAAGTACGTGCAATTGGTTTTGATTGGGACGACAAAAGCCAAGTAATGCTAAAAATTGAAGAAGAAATTGCAGAATTAAAAGAAGCAGTTGAAATTGGAAATGGTACGGAAATTGAGCTGGAATTTGGTGATGTAGTTTTTGCCTTAATTAATTACTCACGATTTATAAATGTGGATGCAGAAGCTGCATTAGAAAAAACAAATCAGAAATTTATGAAACGGTTTCGATGGATGGAAAATTATGCAAATGAAAATAAAATGAACATGCACGAAATGAATTTAGAACAATTAGATGAAATCTGGAACTTAGCAAAAAAAGAATTGATTAATTCAACAAAATAATTTGAACATTATAAAAAAACATAAAATATTTATTGGTTTGCTCGTTGGCATCATCTTGCTTGGCGTTGGCTTAATTGTTGATGTGGTGCAAAGCGTTTCGCCAAACATTAATAGAGCAAAACACATTTTAGAAACCAAAATTCATAAACTTGAGACGACAGCAAATACTGTTATTTCAAGTCCAATTTTGTATAAAAACAATACCGATTATGATGCTATTAAAAACTACATAGACGAACAAAATGCAGACAATAAAATGTTTTTTTATGTGTATAAAGATGGTGCTCTGAAATATTGGTCCAGTAACGCGTTCATTCCCGAAAATATTGATAAACTCAACGAAAATAAAATTTTCTTTTTAAAAGAAACCAATGGTTTTTATGATGTATTGCATCAAGCTTCCGATGATGATAGAATTAATGTGTATGCATTTATACCTATTTATCATCAATTCAACATTAATAATAAATTTCTAAATAATGGGTTTGTTTTTAATCATCCATTTTTAAAACGTATTATTATTTCAAGTAAAGAAGTAAAAAAAACAACTTCTATAAACGATAGAAATAACCATTATTTATTTTCAATAAGAATTGCTGATAATGCAAAATTTGTATACAATCCATATATCATTTTAGTTGAATTTTTTGGACTTATCTGTTTATTCTGGGCTTTGTATCAAATTATAAAACAATTTTTTCAACAAAATAAAAACAAATTAGCAATTTCAATTATTTTTGCTGTAATTCTAATCGCAGAAGTTTTATTAAATCAGTTAAATATATTATCGATAACACAGTCTTCACTACTGTTTTCATCATCTTTATTTGCATCTAACATCTTAGGAAAAACACTTGGAACCTTACTTATTCGAACGTTTTTGTTAGCATGGAGTTTATCGTATTTAAAGTATATACCAAAAAATGAAAATACACACAAACACAGAGATTGGTTGATTATTTTTCCTGTTGTTTTGTATTTTCTAATTATCTACATTATACAAAGTGTTATCCAAAATTCAGTCATTAGTTTTGATTTTTATTTAGTGAATTCTTTGGATAAATACACATTTATCAGTTTACTTATTTTTGGTTTATTGTTTTCTAGTTTACTGTTTTTATTAAAATGGATTTTTGACAGAAAAATATCAAACACATATTTCGCAATCTGTATATTCATAAGTTTAATTTGCATTGCTCTTGGATTTTGGTGGAAAGAATTACACGATTTTTACTATGCACTATTTTTACTTTTATGGATCATAACGTTTGTTATTTTCTTTAATTACGAAAAGATTTTATACGCACAAAATACCAAATATCGTTTTTTGTCAAACTTGATTTTAGTATCATTAATTGCTTTTTTAACTTCTATAATTATTATTCACAATACCACACAAAAAGAAATTGATAAACGCAAATACAGAATGGAAGAATTGATTTCTGAACGCGATGCAGGTGAAGAATACAATTTAACGGAAGCGGAAAAGCAAATAAAAAACGATGCGTTTATAAAAGCTTATTTCAAAAATCCATACCTGTATACAATTGACGTTGAAAATAGAATTACCAATAAATATTTTAAACGTTTTTTGAAACGATACAACATCAATGCTTACACATTTGATAAAGACGGCTTGCCATTGGTTGGTGCTGTGCAAAAAGATTTTAGCAAATTAAATAGTTATCGTTTTTATAAGAAAGCAAAAACAATCTCACCAAATTTTCAGTATTTATCTATTAAAGAAAATGGAGAAAAATATATTGGCTATTTTCCGTTGAAAGAAGACACCACCAATTTAGGATATTTATTTATAGAGTTCATTCCTAAAATATTTAGCTCATATAGTGCATATCCAGAACTCTTAATTAATCAGAAAAATTATTATGATGAAGAGTTTGAAAATTTCTCGTACGGAATTTATGATAATAACAGTTTGATAAAACAAAAAGGCGATTATGAATACAAATTAAAATTTGATTACAAACAAAAGAACAACAATGATTTTAATGTGTATAAAACAGCAAACTATACGCATTTAGTTTATTTCGGAAATGAGAAGCAAGTCGTACTGTCAGAAAAAAACAGACCAGCTTTAAGTACATTTTCTGTTTTCTCTTACATGGTTATTTTCTTTTTATTCTTTTTTATCTTGATAGATTGGATTGGTTTTTCAGATCGTTTTTGGAGTGAAAATGCTGTGAAAGATTTCTTTTCAGGAAACACCTTGCAAAAGCAAATTCAGAATGCTATGATTGCGTTGGTACTGTTTTCATTGGCTGTAATTGGCATCGTTACGTTGGTGTATTTTCAGTATCAATACAATATTTATCACAACAGTCGTTTGTTGAAAAAAGTTAATGCTGTGATGAAAAATGTTTCACAATATTATGTTGATGATTATGCATTGTATGGCGAAAATACATTTGATAAAGTGATACAACAACGTGTGAAAACACTTTCCAACATTCATGCCTTAGATATCAATGTTTACAACACCAAAGGTGATTTAGTGCAATCATCGCAACCAGAAATTTTTAAACGTAATTTAGTATCCAAAAAAATTGATGAAAATGCATATTACCAGCTTTTTATCAAATCTAAATCAAAATATGTACACGATGAAAGCATTGGAAAGTTAGAGTTTTTGAGTGCGTATCAACCGTTCAGAAGCAATGGAAAAGTCTTAGGTTATTTTAATTTTCCGTACTATGGAAAACAAAAATCATTTAGAGAAGATATTTCCTATTTTTTAGTCGCGTTGGTTAATGTGTATGTTTTATTTTTAATTGCAGCTGCATTGTTAGCAGTGTTTTTGTCTCGTTCAATTACCAATTCATTAACACTAATTTCTGATAATATTCGCAACGTTCAATTTGGCAAAAAAAATCAGGAAATAAAATGGAAGAACGATGATGAAATTGGTTTATTGGTAAAACAATATAATTTAATGTTAGCTGAATTAGAAAAAAGTGCTGAACTATTAGGAAAATCTGAGCGTGAAGGTGCGTGGCGCGAAATGGCAAAACAAGTAGCACATGAAATTAAAAATCCGTTAACACCAATGAAATTAAGTATTCAGCATTTGCAACGTGCATTAAATGATAACGCTGAAGATGTAAAAGAGTTAACACATAAAATTTCAGTTCGTCTAATTGAACAAATAGACAACTTATCCAATATAGCAACTGCCTTTTCTGATTTTGCAAAAATGCCACAAGGAAATTTCAATGAAATAAATATTGAACCTATTTTAAATTCAGCTGTTGAGTTATTTCGAGAAAGTGAAAACATTGAAATCAATTTAAATTATGTTTCAAATGAATATTTGGTAAATGGCGACAAAGAGCAATTGATGCGTGTTTTTATTAATGTTATTAAAAATGCAGCACAAGCAATTCCTGAAAATAAAATCGGTGTCATCAACATTAATATTGAAGAAAAAAATGAGAATTATATTATTTCATTTAAAGATAACGGTGTAGGAATTCCAGCAGAAAAAAGAGAACATATTTTTGAACCAAATTTTACCACCAAAAATTCTGGAACTGGTTTAGGTTTGGCAATTTGTAAAAATATTATTGAACGCATGAATGGTAAAATCTGGTTCGATTCTGTTGTAAACGAATACACTATTTTTTATATCGAATTACCGAAAATGAACTAACAAATTTGTAACTTTGAATCCTTTAAAAACTTTGCTTCTTAGCGTCTTTACGCGGTAATAAAATATAAAAAATGAAACAAGATAATTCACAAAAACTTTTTGAAATAGCGAAAACACTAATGCCTGGTGGTGTTAATTCACCAGTGCGTGCATTTAAGTCTGTTGGTGGCACACCTGTTTTCATGAAACGTGGCAAAGGTGCCTATATTACGGATGAAGACGACAATCAATACATCGATTATTGCTGTTCTTGGGGCCCACTTATTTTGGGTCATGCGAATGAAAAAGTTGAGAAAGCAATAATTGAAACGGTAAAAAATGGAACTTCATTTGGCGCGCCAACTGCATTGGAAAATCAATTAGCAGATTTAATAATTGCTAACCATTCTTACATCGAAAAAATTAGATTTGTAAGTTCAGGTACAGAAGCCGTAATGAGCGCTTTGCGTTTAGCGCGTGGTGTTACAGGCAAATCAAAAATTATAAAATTTGAAGGTTGCTATCACGGTCATGTCGATTCTTTATTGGTAAAAGCTGGCTCAGGTTTAGTTACTTTTGGTGAATCAACTTCTGCTGGTGTGCCGGAAAGTTTTGCTAACGAAACCATCGTGTTGCCGTTGAATGATGAAGAGCAAGTGGCGAATACTTTAGAAAAATTAAGTCACGAAATTGCAGCGATTATCATCGAACCCATTCCAGCAAACAATGGCTTGTTATTGCAATCACATAAGTTTTTAGTACACTTGCGTGAGTTGTGTACGAAATACAATGTGCTATTGATTTTTGATGAAGTGATTTCTGGTTTTCGTGTTGGATTTGAAGGTGCTGCAGGTTTGTATAAAATCCAACCAGATATTATTACGTTTGGTAAAATAATTGGCGGTGGAATGCCAGTTGGTGCGTATGGTGCCAGCCACGAAATTATGAGTAATATCTCACCTTTAGGTAATGTTTATCAAGCTGGAACATTAAGTGGAAATCCTGTGGCAATGGCTGCTGGTGCAGCACAATTAAACGAATGTTTGCAAAAAGATTTTTACCACGATTTGCAACATAAAACAGATCATTTGGTAGATGGTATCAAAAAATACATCAAAGAAAAAAACTACGAAATCACCATTTATAATATTGGTTCTATTTTTTGGTTTGCTTTTTCTGATATGACTCACTTAACACGTGCCGACCAAATTAATGCTGGTAAAATGACCTTGTTTGCAAAAGTATATCACTACTTACTTGACAATGGTATTTATTTCGGACCATCTGGTTACGAAGTTGGTTTTGTATCTCAAGCACACACTTATGAAGATTTAGACAAAACCATCAAAATAATGTGTGATGCGTTTGATTTGGTGATGATGTAAGATTTTGAAAAATTAGTATCTCATTGAAACATAAATTAATGTTCTAAGAACATCATTTTCCTTACTTTTGTAAACATTTTATCTGATTTACTATTTTACTTAAATGATAAAGAAAACCGGCATTTTATTGGTGAACCTTGGTACACCTGATAGTGCATCCAATAGTGATGTATTCAAATATTTAAATGAATTTTTAACCGATGGTCGTGTGATTGATTACCCTTGGTTGCCGCGACAGATTTTAGTACGTGGAATTATTGTACCATTGCGTTATAAAAATTCAGCCAAAACCTATCGTGAAATCTGGGATAAAGATCGTGGTTCTCCTTTATTGTATCATTTGCAAGATTTAGCAAAAAAAGTACAAAATAGTTTAGGTGAAAACTATGTAGTTGAATATGCGATGCGTTATCAGAATCCATCCTTAGAAAGCGCTTTAGAAAAATTCAGATTACAACAAGTAAATAAAATAGTGGTATTGCCATTATTTCCGCAATATTCATCAGCTTGCAATGGTTCAGTAATACAAAAAGTACAGGAAATTACATCGAAATGGTTAACCATTCCTGATTTAAAATATATTCATCACTTTTACGATAATGAAAAGTTCATTGATGCATTCGTAGCACAAGGCTACAAATTTAATTTCGATGATTTTGACCATGTTTTATTTTCGTATCATGGCTTGCCTGCGCGACATTTAAAAAATGGTGATATTACTAAGAAGCATTGTCTGCAAAATAAAGATTGTTGTGCTACCATTACCGAAATTAATCAGCATTGCTACAAAGCGCAATGTTATGCAACCACCAAATTAATTACAGAAAAATTAGGTTTGTCGAAAGATAAATTCACCGTTACTTTCCAATCGCGATTAGGAAAAGAAGTTTGGTTAGAGCCATACACCGTTGCAGTTATACCTGAATTAGCAAAACAGGGCAAGAAAAAACTATTAGTGTTTTCACCAGCTTTTGTGGCAGATTGCTTAGAAACATTATACGAAATCAGAACTGAATATTTAGAATTGTTTGAAGAACATGGTGGCAAAAGTATCACCTTGGTGGAAAGCTTAAACTCAGAAGATAAATGGGTGGAAGCAGTTTGTGAACTCGTTTCTTGATTTTTTTCAGATAATTTGTATATTTGCACTCCAAAATTACTGATATTGAATATTTTAAGTGATTTTAATTCATTTATACTATCACAAAATCAATATTTTTGATTTTCCTTTTAATGTAAATTTTAATAATTTTAATAATGAAATATTCAATAGACAAAAAAGCAGAAGATTTTTTATTTAAATATCTTAACAATGCATCACCAACTGGTTTTGAAGCGGCTGGACAAAAAATTTGGTTAGATTATATCAAACCCTTTATTGATACGTATGAAGTAGATCATTACGGAACAGTTTACGGTGTTGTCAATCCAGATGCGCCATTTAAAGTGGTAATTGAAGCACACGCTGATGAAATTTCTTGGTTTGTAAGTTATATTGGCGATGATGGTTTAATCAATGTTATTCGCAACGGCGGCTCAGATCATATGATTGCACCTTCAAAACGTGTAAATATTCATACTAAAAAAGGAATTGTAAAAGGTATTTTCGGCTGGCCTGCTATTCATTTGCGCGATGCAGGAAAAGATACTGCGCCAACTGTAAAAAATATTACGATTGATGTTGGTGCTAAAGATAAAAAAGAAGTAGAAGCAATGGGAATTCATGTTGGTTGTGTAATTACATACGAAGATGAATTGATGATTTTAAATAAAAAATACTACACAGGTCGTGCATTGGATAATAGAATGGGTGGCTTTATGATTGCAGAAGTGGTACGTTTGGTAAAAGAATCAAAAACGAAATTACCGTTTGGTTTGTACATCTGTAATTCTGTTCAAGAAGAAGTTGGTTTGCGTGGTGCTGAAATGATTGTCAATAAAATTAAACCAAACATTGCAATTATTACAGATGTTTGTCACGATACAACTACGCCAATGATTGATAAAAAAGAACAAGGCGATTTTAAATGCGGCAAAGGTCCTGTAATTACTTATGGTCCAGCGGTACACAATATCATTCGCGATATGATTATTGAAGTGGCTGAAAAAGAAAAAATTGCTTTCCAACGCGATGCAGCATCTCGTTCTACAGGAACAGACACCGACGCGTTTGCTTACACAGGTGGTGGTGTGCCAAGTGCATTAATTTCATTGCCATTAAAATACATGCATACAACAGTTGAAACGGTGGCAAAATCAGATGTAGAAGATGTGATTAAATTAATTTTTGCTTCGTTAGTAAAAATTACACCAAAAATGCGATTGAAATATTTAAGCTAAAATATAAAATACATTGTGTTTAAAATCCGTAAGTTTACTTACGGATTTTTTTATGCTTAGACTTCTAAAAACATTAATTGAAACCAACCTTTTTATTGCTGTTGCAGCAGTTTGTTTTATGTTGGCAAATGCTGTTTTCTTAGATTTTTCTTTAAATCAATTACTGTTTTTAGCAATACAAATATTTTTTTCTACCTGGTTTGTTTATCAAATTAGTCGTTGGATTTATTATAAAAAAGGAATGTACACTAATGAACAAGAGTTAGTGGTGCAATGGTTTAACAGGCATCCTAAAGTAAATCAAATTATGATTTTTGTTTCAGGATGTTTAGCAATCATTTTTACTTTCTTTTTACAAACCAAAACAATTATCGTATTAATTTTTGTTGGCGCTATTTCAGTGTTATATCCAATTCCATTTCTAAAACCAGTAGGAATTACTACACGTTTGCGTGATGTTCCATTTATAAAAATATTTTTAATTGCCTTTGTTTGGAGCGCAACATCGGTTATATTACCAGCATTAGAAGCTAACATAAATTTACATCAACGAATAGATGTTTGGTTGCTCTTTATTGCACAGTTTATTTTCATTTTATTTATTACGTTGCCGTTTGATATCAACGATATATCATCCGATAAATTATCAAACGTAAAAACAATACCAACTTTTTTCGGCATCAAAACAGCAAAGATTATTTGTTTACTACTTGGAGTCATCTATTCATTTGCCATCCTGTTTTTGTTTATGTTGGAAAACTGGAACCACATGCCAAACAAATACTTGTCTGATGCAAGCATTATTTTAATTTGGCTATTGATGATTTTATTGCAAGTATATACATTCGTTAAATCAGCAACTGCACCCAAATGGCTTATTAAAGTGGTGTACGATGGAAGTATGATTCTCTACTTTCTCATTTTGTTTTTTACAACAAGAAATCTTTAAAATCTGTTTAATCAGTTAATCTGTGTTCTATTTATTCTATATTAGTTGAATCAAATGCGTATGCCAGATTTAGGATTAATAGAAACCATTAAAGTTATAAACGGAAGAATCGTTTTTAAGAATCTGCATGTAAAACGCTTGTTCAATAGTTTGCAGCTCATTAAAGTAAATGAAACCGAGTTTAAAGTAGAAGACAGAATTCTACGTTTACTGAAATATGAATGCATTGAAAATGGATTGAAGAACTTTCGCTTGCGCATTGAAGTACAGAAAAACCGCGCACATGATTACATGCCTGATATTTCAGCATTGAAATGGAACTGCACCTTAAAACCGTTGGATAATCCAAAGTATGTATTAAATGATGTTGGCTTAAAAATTACATTACTGCCAAAGCATAAAAAGACGATTGATGCGTTTGCCAACACCAAACATACCGAACGGAATATTTATAACAAGGCATTTGAATATGCAACAGAAAATGGTTTTGACGATGCATTGGTTTTAAATGAAAACAACACGATTGCAGATGCTACGATCTATAATGTTTTCATCATTAAAGATGGAACCATCTACACGCCACCGCTAACAGATGCGCCGGTTGCAGGTGTGCTGCGCGAGTTATTATTGACAAGATTACCAACAACAAAAATTATAGAACAATCGATTTCTATACAGGATATTTATAATGCAGATGAGATATTTTTCACCAACGCTCTTCGCGGCATTCGCTGGATAGAATACTTAGATGAAAAGCGATTTTCAAATACCAAAACAAAAGAACTGTTTGCAGAATTTAAAGATGTTGTCTTTGAACATTTCGGTGAACATTTGGTTTAATTAGTCGTGCAACGATTATCGTATTACGATAGATAACTAACTAACATGCCTCACGACTCACGACTCACGACTCACGACTATTGCATCCATTGGTTCCGCCGTGACTTACGTTTAGATGATAATGCTGCATTATATCATGCATTAAAGTCTGGTTTTAAAGTAGTACCTATTTTTATTTTTGATACCGAAATTTTAGATGATCTGAAAGATGATAATGAAACACCAACATTAGATAGGCGAGTGGTTTTTATTCACCAACAGTTACAAAAAATAAAAAACGAACTGAATGCATTAGGCAGCGATTTATTAGTGTTTTATGGCAAACCTGCCGATGTCTGGAAAGAAATAGTAGCAACATATAACATCAAGAAAGTATTCACCAACCACGATTATGAACCTTATGCCAATAAGCGCGATCATCAGTTACAACAGTTTTTTGCTGAAAACAATATTCAATTTTCCACTTATAAAGATCAGGTGATCTTTGAAAAATACGAAGTGATAAAAGATGACGGCACACCGTATTTAGTATATACACCTTACAGCAAAAAATGGAAATCAATACTCAATGATTTTTATTTAAAATCCTATCCAACAGAAAAATATTTCAGCAATTTCTTTCAAACAGCAAAAACAACAGCACTTATTTCATTAGAAGCAATGGGTTTTGCAGATGATGCTGCTTTTCAGTTTCCTGCAACTATTGTCGATGATAAAATCATTCAGCATTACATCGAAACAAGAGATTTTCCTAGTGTTTTAGGTACTTCGCGCATTAGTGTGCATTTGCGTTTCGGTACTGTTTCTATTCGTCAATTAGCGCGACAATCTATAAAAGCAAACGGTGAAAAATATCTGAACGAACTGATTTGGCGAGATTTTTATATGATGATATTGCATCACTTTCCAAAAGTAATTACTACATCATTCAATGAAAAATATGATGCCATAAAATGGCGAAACAACGAACACGAATTTCAGTCATGGTGCGATGGAAAGACTGGCTATCCAATTGTTGACGCTGGTATGCGCGAACTCAACGCTACTGGTTTTATGCACAACCGTGTGCGTATGATTGTTGCTTCTTTTTTAACCAAACACTTATTAATTGACTGGCGAAAAGGCGAAGCATACTTTGCACAAAAGTTATTAGATTATGATTTGTCGGCAAACAATGGCGGCTGGCAATGGGCAGCAGGCACTGGCGTTGACGCTGCACCTTACTTCAGAGTTTTTAATCCAAGACTACAAACAGAAAAATTCGATAAAGACTTAAAATACATTCGCAAATGGATTCCGGAACTAGATTCATTTGATTATCCAACACCAATTGTTGAACATGAATTTGCACGCAACCGCTGTCTGGAAACTTATAAAAAAGCATTGAATAACAATTAGCAATAAAAAATGCCGCGAAAAAATCGCGGCACCAAATTTATTAATAACTTAAAAAACTATGGAGCAACCTTAGTAGCCGGATCGCTGTAAGCACCTTGCCCTGCTGCGTTCACAGCACATACACGCACCCAGATACGCGTACCGCTGTCTATACCAGCAATAAAACATTTTGTTTTAGTAACCGTTGCCTGGTGCGTCCATTGTGAACTGTCTGTAATATCAAAAGACAAATACACATCATAACTTATTTTACCTTTCACCGGTTTCCAGGTAACAATAATATCACCATCATTAGCACCTTCTTTTGCCGTTACATTTTGCGGTGCCGGCAGCATACCTGCAGGTGTCGGAGCTTTTTTTACATCATAACCTGCGCCTATAATTTTGGCTGCATCACCATCAGCAGCAGTTTCTACATAATTGCCTTCCTCTTCCAGAAGCTCAATTAATTTTTCCTTCTCTGCATTCATTTCCAGCGTTTTTTTCTGATACTCTTTAAACGCATCCTGCTGTTCTGCCTCCTTGCTGAGCATTACATCTCTTTGAAGTTTAATGTCATCCAGCGGCGGTGACGGTGCCGGAAAATCCGGATTGTTTTTCATTTTATTATGAATAGTAAATGATTTGGTAGCCACCTCAGGAACACCTGCTCTGCTAAGGTTTAAAATTGCTTTTTTCTTTTTCATAGCAATTGATTTTAAAAGTTTATAATTTATTTACAATTACTACTACGCACCAGTATTTAAAATATTGTGTATGGATAGTATAAAAGCATTATTTTAATATATTTTAACATTTTGACAGCCAGTTTTAACCTAAAAAACCATTGATAAAAGTAAAAAAGCAAATGAAAAAGGAGCAATGTTGTATTACAAAGGACTAAAAGCAAACAACAAAAGGGAAAAAGCATATAACAAAACGCTTTTGTCATACAACAAAGGACTAAAAGCATATAACAAAAGGGGAAAAGCATATAACAAAAGCCTTTTGTCATATAACAAAAGCGAAAAAGCATATAACAAAAGGGAAAAAGCATATAACAAAAGGGAAAAAGCATATAACAAAAGGCATTTGTCATTTGTAAAATGGGGTGTGTAATGCATAGTACCGCCTTGTTTTAACAAATTTGGGCAAATGAAGACAGATTATATGAATATTTAATGTAAAGAAAGTATATTTGGAATAAGGATGACATCATCATACATATAAACAAGTTAGCGGTAAGCGTACCAAAACGCTTATCAATTCGAATACAAAAAATACGAAATAAAAGTGAAACCAAGAATTGAAACTATTCCTCCAAAAAAGCTAATTGGAAAACGATTGACTATGAGTTTAGCTAATAACAAAACAGGCGAACTTTGGCAAAGTTTTATGCCCAAAAAGAAAGACATTGCTAATAAGTTGAACAATGAAGTAATTTCTATGCAAGTTTATTCATCAACGCATTTCTCAGATTTCAAACCGTCAAATGAATTTGAAAAATGGGCAACAGTTGAAGTAGCGGATTTTGAAAACTTGCAATCTGAAATGGAAGAATTTACATTATCCGGTGGACTTTATGCTGTCTTTGATTATATTGGTTCAAGTAGCGATTCAAGTATATTTCAATACATTTACGGAAGTTGGTTGCCAAATTCAGAATATGATTTAGACGATAGACCACACTTTGAAGTATTGGGCGAGAAATACAAAAACAATGATCCAACATCGGAAGAAGAAATATGGATACCAATTAAGCCGAAACAATAAACGCCAGCCACTAACATCGGCTTGGCAAAATGGCGGGCCAAGTGCTTTCTAAAAACAGTTGTAAAAAGTTCAAACATTTATGGTTTCTAAGTTGGAAATTGCTAACTTTCCGCCACACTCTCCAAACCGAGAATCGTTAGCGGCAACCATAGCAGACACCAAAATAGACATCGCTGACAATGGACAAACCAATAAAATATAAATTTCGTTACCGACCAGGGTATGGTTCTGACAATTTGCTAATAGAATTTGTTTACGGTGTTGAAAATGATGACTTCGGGGCTGACTTGTTTGATGCCATTAAGGAAATCAATCCGAAACTTACAGGACGGGAAGACTTATGGATGAATGATGAAATTCTATACACGATAAACTCTGACCTTGGACAATTTACATTATCCAAAGACATTTGGGACTTGGCATTCTTAATGGCTGACGACAATCAATCGTGCGTTCTACAAATCAATAACTTGTTGCTTACCGACAATAGGTTTCAAAAAATCGAAGTTGATTTTAATGATTTTAAACTGAATGAAAATACCAGTAGCTAAAAGCACATTTGGAATAGGCTGGGTTTCGTGCACTAAAGACAGTTTTGTACGTAATCAAACATTAGTTTTTCAAATCAAGTTTTGTGGTAAATGTGCCGCTCTTCGGGTAGCTGCAAAACGTTGGAATTCAAACTCACACGAGAAATGAGACGCGTAAAATGGTTTTTTAAAATCCTTCAAGGTCTAAATATTAAACGTTCAACGCTTTTTTCTTAAATTTCTTTTCAAAAACATATTCTATCAAATCAAGTAGAGGATTTGTCATAAAAGTGGTTACCAATGCCATCAACACCATAATTGCAAATATAGATGGTGAAAGAATGCCTAAATCGTAGCCAATATTTAAAACGATCAATTCCATCAAGCCGCGTGTGTTCATGAGCGCACCAATAGACAGAGATTCTTTCCATGAAATTCCTACCGACTTGGCTGCTAAGGCACTTCCTCCAAATTTACCTAATACTGCAATAAATATAACAACACCACAAGTTGCCCAAAGATGTCCTTCGTTGAGCAAGCCAATTTGTGTTCTTAAACCAGTAAAAGCAAAAAAGATAGGTAGCAATAACAGAATGCTTACATCTTCTATCTTATTTGCCAAGATGGATTTGAATTTTGCATTTTGAGGCATGATGACGCCAGCTAAAAATGCACCAAACAATGCATGTATTCCAATAGCTTCGGTCATAAAAGCAGAAAACAGCATAATAAAGAAAACAAAAACCATGAGCGTTTTACTCAATTGTTCGGTATCGGCATATTTGCTGCTCATCATTTTTATCCATGGTCGAGTAACATACATCATAAATACAATAAAAAGTATTGCTAATAAAATGGTTACTAATGCGCTTACAATAGATCCGGCTTTTATAATGGCAATTACTGCTGCTAAAATACACCACGCAGTTACATCATCGAAAGCAGCACAGGTAAGCACTATTGCACCTAAAGTTGTTTTGGTAAGATGGCGTTCCTGTAAAATTCTTGCCAACACCGGAAAAGCAGTGATGCTAATTGCAATACCCATAAAAAGTGCAAACGACAAAAAACTTACGTTTGCTGGTGCAAATTGCTCATATATAAAATAAGAAACCAGCACGCCTAAAAAATAAGGAAAAATAATACTTGCATGACTGATTACTAATGCACTGTGTGCTTTATTTTTAAGTTTTTCAATATCTAATTCCATACCGATAATGAACATAAAAAACGCTAAACCAATTTGACTAAGAAACTGCAAGTTATTGAGTGAACTTTTAGCAAACAGAAACGCAGAAAACTCTGGAAAGATAAATCCTAAAATAGATGGACCAAGAAATATACCTGCAATCATTTCGCCAATAACAGACGGCTGACCAATTTTGCCTATCAGCACTCCAAATAATTTGGAAACTAAAAGAATGGTTATAATCTGCAACAGTAAAATACCTAACGGACTTTTTACATTATCAATAAATTGTGTGGAAATGCTCTGTGGCGAGCTTACAGTGGCTGGCGTTGGTTTTTCTGTGGTTTTGCTTGCCACAGCAACAACTGCTTGCTGGCTGTTTGGCGTTAGTATTTTTCCTTTATCTAATACAAACCAAATTAAAATGGTAAAAACACTGATGATGATAGAATATAGTATAATGCTTCGTTTCATGGTGGATTGTTTAAGTAAAAATAGTAATAATCTATGTTGTCAAATATACTAGATTCTGTAAAAAATAAAAAAAACGCTACCTGATTTTTCCATACAAATTAAAATAGTTGCTGCTGCCTTTTTTAAAGGAAGCAGAATCTGCATCAAATACTTTAGAGCAATCAAAGTTGCCAGAATTCCATACTTTGCGTGTTTTTGTGCTATAAGAAACAAAGGTGAAGTCTGCAGCAATTTCTAAGGTTTCAGAAATAGATGAAGTGTCTGAAATTTTAGTTTCCACACCACCTGCAACTGTGCTTTTTAGCAACCATTTTCCAACAATATTCGGACAGCTTGCTTGTTTTTTACATGCAATTGCTATTAATAAGATACAGATTATAATTGTGGATAATTTTTTCATGTCTAAATCTAAACAAAAGACAATAAAAACATGCTTTCCTACAAAAAAATAATTCCGTTTTGTATCTTCATTTTATGATTTTACCAAAACAACATTCGTTGATAGAAAATGGCGCAAATATTCCATTTGGTGTCTATGAAGATTTGATTGAAAATGTTGACACTTCTTATTTTGACACACAAGGTTTCCTGGCAAAAAGACGCAGAACAGAACGCAAAACATGGATTTATTTTGGCGTATATAGTCCGGATTTGATTTGTGGTTTTGCTATTGCAGATGCAGGCATGGTGGCAACGGCATTCGTTTATTTTTATTCGTTTAAAGACGGCACGTTTGAAGAAGACAAGACAACCGTTCCATTAGCGTTTGCTACTGATTTCAATCCAAATTTAAATAGTGAATGGAAGATTGGAAACTTTTTAATCAAAACAGATAATGGAAAAATGCATTGTCAATATGTAGGAAAATTTAAGCTGTATATTGAAGCAGAAAACGATGCAAATGGTGCTAGTATTATTGCGCCATCGTCAGAAAAAAGACCATTTAATTTTACGTATAAAAATGTGTGTGTTCCTGTAAAAGTGCAAATAAATAATGGTGGAATTAGCACGTATGCAACCAGCGGAAAATATGGTTCAATAGATTTTACCAAAGGATATCCGCCACGCGAAACAATTTGGAATTGGTTATCAATAATTGGTATTACGGAAAGTGAAAAATCAATTGCTATTAATTTAGTAGATAGATTTAATAATAACATGGAAAATATTTTGTGGTATGATGGTAGAAAAATACTCTTATCTGCTGCAAAATTCTCGATGCAAGAACCACTCGATAAAACAGATTGGCTGATTGAAACAAATGATGGCATTTTAAATTGCCATTTTTCTCCACGAGGTGCAAGAACTGAAAACGTAAATGCCTTGATTATGAAAAGTAAATTTACTCAACCTTTTGGAACGGTGGATGGAACCATTATAATAGATGGAAAAGAAGAGAAGTTTACTGCCATTGGCGTTGTTGAAGATCATCATGCTGTATGGTAATTTTTTGGTACGATTTATGTTTATAATTTTAAAAAATAGTATTGATGATGCGCAAATCAATTTTTATAACAAGTATTTTAGTCGTAATCGTTATTTTATGTATAAATGCTGGAAATCCGCCTGCGCCAGTTGTTGTGGTTGATAAAAAAGCAGAAAAACGAAAAGCAGATTCTATCATTAATATTAATTTATACAACAACTTTAAATCCGATACTAAAGATTATTCATTTCAAGATACACCTAACGAAGTAGTGCTCTCTAATGGAATGAAAGTGAAGTTTGTAAAACTAAACAGATTTGGATTGCCGCGTGGTGCTAATGTTGCTATTCCAGATGAAATGAGTCAGCGATTTGCATATGAACTTGCAGAAGTAGAAATACAAGTTACTAACACTAACTCAACAGAAATAAAATTAACGGAAGAAGCATCAGGTGCTTTGTTTGCATCCTTAAAATTATTTGGAACTGAAACTGGATCAAAAGTTTTTACATCACAATATAATTTATCATTTGGTTCTATTTATACGATGACGGAGCCACCACAAACTGATAAGCTTACTGCAGTATATAAAGAAACAAAGGCCATGATGAACACTACCTACAAAGCTGGTGAAACCAAAACATCAAAAGGTATAATTGTTTGTCTTGCAAAAGCAGCCAAACATATAGATAAATTGGTTGTATACACGCAAGAGTTTGGAACCAATAAAGGGTATGGTTGTCCGGTAGTTTTATGATTTGAAAGTTTTCCTTATTTAATTTAGGATATACACTTTCACTATCATTTTCACCTTCACTTATTTAAAATGCGAATCATCTCTACTCATCGAGTTGTAAGCACACATGTAAATAATACCTGGATATTTTTCGATTAACTGATAATTATGTGTTGCAATGATAATTGGTGTTTGCGTAGATTTAAAAATAGAATACAACAAACTCATAATTTCATCGGTTGTTTCTGGATCTAAATTTCCAGTTGGTTCATCAGCAATTATTAATTCTGGATTATTTAATAAGGCACGAGCAATAGCAATTCGTTGTTGTTCGCCACCAGAAAGATGATTTGGATATTTATTTATTTTGTCGCTTAAATTCACCATCGACAATGCTTCTTCTATTTTTAATTTAATTTTTGTTTTATCATTCCAACCAATGGAACGCAATACAAAATCTAAATTATCAAAAATAGTTCTATCGGTAAGTAATTGAAAATCCTGAAAAACAATTCCTAATCTGCGACGCAAATTGGGTACATCTGAGCGTTTCAGCGTTTTCAAATTATAACCACATACATCAGCATCGCCTTCTGTAAATTCTAAGTCACCATATAGCATTTTTAACAAACTACTTTTTCCGCTTCCAGTTCTTCCAATTAAGTAAACAAAATCACCTTTACGCACTTCAAAATTTACATTATCAATTACAGGATGGTTGTGATAGGATATTTTAGCATTTTTAATATCAACTACACGCGACATTATTTTAGATACAGATGGATTATTTATTTCTATTGCTTGGCTCATTTTAAACAGTTTACAATTTGCAAAAATAAAAGTTTGCATACTACTTTGTTGCAAACGGCAAATTCAGCATAAAATTACTTAAATTTTAGTTTTAATATTTTGTATTTTTGCCCATTATGTTAACAAACGATTTGATTTTAAGAGCAGCTAAAGGCGAACATGTAGAAAGAATTCCTGTATGGTTGATGCGCCAAGCTGGCAGAATTTTACCAGAATATCGCGCTGTAAGAAGTAGTGTAAACGGTTTTAAAGAATTAGTAAAAAATCCTGAACTGATTTGCGAAGTTACCATTCAACCAGTGGATATTTTAGGTGTGGATGCTGCGATTATTTTCTCTGATATTTTAGTAATTCCTGAAGCAATGGGTTTGAATTATGAAATGATAGAAAGTAAAGGTCCATTTTTTCCAAAAACAATTACAAGTGAAATTGATGTAACTAATTTAACGACAGATGTTGTTCCGAATTTGCAATATGTTTTTGATTCGATAAAATTGACAAAAAGTGCATTGAATAATCGTGTGCCGTTGATTGGTTTTGCTGGTGCACCTTGGACCATTTTTTCGTACATGATTGAAGGAAAAGGAAGCAAAACTTTTTCACAGGCAAAAAAAATGTTGTACACAAATCCAGTTTTATCGCATCAATTATTAGATAAAATTACGACTTCAACCATTGCATATTTAAAAGAACAAATTAAAAGCGGTGCAGATATTGTGCAAGTGTTTGATAGTTGGGCTGGTGTGTTGAGTAAGCAGCAATATTGTGAGTTTGCGTTGCCATATATGCAAAAGATATCTGATGCAATTACAGAAGTTCCAGTGATTTTATTTGCGAAGGATGCGCATTATATTTTAGAAGAATTTGCTGCAACGAATTGTTCTGTAATTGGACTTGATTGGACCATTGAACCACAAAAGGCGAGAAGTGAAGCACCAACAAAATGTTTGCAAGGTAATTTAGATCCATGTGTATTGTATGCTGATAAATCGACTATAAAATCAGAAGCAGAGAAAATGTTGCGAGCGTTTGGTTCACAAAAATATATTTGCAATTTAGGACACGGTGTGTATCCAGATGTTGATTTTGAGAAAGCGAAATATTTTATAGATGTGGTGCAGAATTTTCGATAGTTTAAAGCACTAACGTAAAAATGTTGCATTCCAGCTTTTTAAGTCAGCAATTTTTGACTGATTATTTCTAAGCCAAATTGATACATCTTCATCATATTTTGTTTGACTAATATAGTAACAAAATGGTTCTACTAAATTATTTTTATACATCGCTGCAAAAAAATCAATGTAATATTTTGTCCAAAAGGTTGTTTTTGGTTTTGGCAAATCAGCTAGAATAGCAAAGAAATCTTTAGTGTTTTCATAAAACAAAACTTCTTCCATTTTCTTTTTATTTTCAACTGTATTTTTACTTGCTTCAATTATTCCAAGTAAAATTTCTAGAGAACTAAATTCATTGGTATTGTTTCCTGTTAAACTTATGGTAGTTTTTGAACTATCGTTTTGTGTTACACCAGTTGATAATTGTTTATTGAGTTCTTTGTAAGCTTTTTCTGCTCTTTTTCCTTTTGGTTCTAATAATAAAAAGTTGTAAAGCGCAAAAATACATGGGATCCGTTTCTTTTGAGCAAGCATAGTATAAGCCAAAATTAAATGACTGCTAGCATATTGCGGATTTAATACAATTGCTTTTTTTGCATTTTCTTCAGCTTCTTTATCTTTATAGTTATTGAAATAAGTAAGCGCTAAGTTGTAGTGTAGAATACTGCTATTTGGATAAATATTGATTCCTTCTGTATATTTTTCAATAGCTGATGCACTTTTGTTTTGTGCATCTAAAATTGTTCCATATAAGACATAAGCTAGTTCATTAAATTTATCGGTAGATTTAATTGATTTTTCACAGTATGCTAATGCTGTTGTAGTATCTTTTAAAGCATAATAACAAGCAGCTATTTCGTAATTTAAGACTCCAGAAGTGGAGTCAATTTTTTTTGCAAGATTGTAAAGTCTTAGTGCTTCTTTATAATCACCTTTATCATAAGATTCAATTCCATGGTCAATTATTTCATCAAAATCACTGACTTGACAAAATGCTTGATGACTGCTAATAAAAAGTAGTAGAATGAAAAATAATTTTAAACGATTCATTTGGAATTATTCTTTAAGATATTCAATTTTTATGCCAACTTCTTCTTCTAATTCAGTTAATGCAATGCTGTAATTAATATCTTTTTTAGATTTTGTATCTGTAAATTCACCATCCCAAATATCATAACCTTTTTCATCTTTTTCTGGTTTACCATATCGCTTCGTATAGTATTGTTCAAATGTATTTTTTGTTTGTGCAACTTGCGCGGAATCATTTAAATAGATATCAGTAGTGATAATATCTAATTGATTGTTTTCATTGAAAAAATATTGAACGTTTGCATATTCAGAAAATGCAGAACTATCTTTTGGATAAATAAATTCATAAAAAAGATGATCTGCAGTGGTTTCATATAATTTAGCTTGCTCTATTTTTTTTACTTCATCTTGCGATAAATTAAAATTCACATTCCTTAAAATATCATCATCGGTTCCTGTAAAAAAATTTGTAAAATACGGCGATGCGTCTTTTATTTCTTTTGCATATTTATCGTGCTTACAAGATGTAAGAATCAAGATGCAAGAACCAAGAATCAGGACAGAATTTATTAAATTATCTTTTCGCATTTTATTTTTCTCTTATTTTTTTACTTTTCAAGATGCATTCAACGCATCATTATTTTCATTTTCACCTTCACTATCATTTTCACTTTCACTTTCTACAACTCATTATACATCGATTCTAAAAAACTTCTTATCTTTTTTAAACGCGTTACAATTTCTGCATTCGCATCTGATTTATCGATACCACCTTCTTTTAGTTTTTTCTTCGCACCATCTAAAGTATAACCTTTTTCCTTTACTAAATGATGAATCAGTCGGAAATTTTCAATATCTTTTTTAGAATACAAACGATTTCCTTTCGTTGTTTTCTTTGGCTTTAAGATTTCAAATTCAGTTTCCCAAAATCGAATCAATGATGCTGCAACATTAAACTGCTTTGCAACTTCACTAATCGAGAAATACATTTTCTCTATTTCTTTGTCTTTGTATGGCATGTTTTAGAATGTTTAATATTTATTACTCTTTACTCATCACTTAGTCGAATGATTGGTTTCCTTGTTCTGATAATTTTAATACTAGTTCATATTGTTCTGGTGAAATATCGTTGAAAAAATAATTCACTGGATCTATTTTATTTCCATTTTTCCAAACTTCATAATGACAATGTGGTCCGGTAGATTTTCCAGTGCTACCAACCAACGCAATCGTTTGTCCGCGTTTTACTTTTTCACCAACTCTAACCAATACTTTACTGTTGTGTCCAAATAAAGTATGATAGCCATATCCATTATTAATTACCACTTTGTTGCCGTAGCCATCACCTTGTGAACCAGCAATTTCCACTACACCATCACCAGTTGCATACACAGGTGTTCCTGATTCAGCTGTAAAATCAAGTCCTGCATGAAAACGTGTAGTCTTATAAACTGGATCAATTCTGTAACCAAAACCAGATGCAATTCGTTTTAAATCTTTATTGGAAACTGGCTGAATAGCAGGAATACTTGCCAGCATTTTTTCTTTATTTTTAATCAGTGTTGCCAATTCATCATACGATTTTGACTGCACATATGCCTTCTTTTCTAACGTTTCTAATTTTGATAATGTTTTTGAAATAATTTCACTTTCAGGTAAGTTTTTAATTTCAGCATAAATTTTTGATTTATTTATTCCACCTGTTCGTAGTTCATCAGGTAAAGGATCTGATTCGAAAATTACACGATAAACATTGTCATCTCTATCACTTAAGTCTTGAAGTATTTTGTTTAAAGCATCGGTTCGTTTATCTAAAATTTCATACTTTTCCTGCATTTTTTTAAGCTCTATCTTTTCAGATTTAACGTTTGGTTTATCAAATGCGTTATAACCTAAAACCATTGCCAAAAATCCAAAAAAGAATGCAGAAGTAAAAAATCCAGCAATACGCAAAATACGTTGACCAAGCGTGATCTTGTATTTTTCATATTTCAGAGTATTAGGATTGTAGTAGTATTTTTCCTTTTGCATAAAATTTTAAACTGCTCAAATTTAGTATTAATCTAATACTTTTCCAAAGGTGTAATAAATAACTGAAAATCATTATATAACCAACTCATAATGTATTGTAGTACATTCTCTAAGTGAAAAAATTAAAGGAATGAAATAAGTTAGATTTTAAATTAAGCTTATCTTAGTAGTATAAATAAAAAACATGAGCCACGAGTTTGCCACAACACCGGATTGCGAGATTATAAGCGATCGAATATTAAACGCACCTGTTGAAAAAGTTTATAATGCTTTTGCTAATCCAGAGCATCTGAAAAATTGGTGGGGGCCAAATGGTTTTACGAATACTATTCACGAATTCGATCTTCGTGTTGATGGAAAATGGCGATTAACCATGCACGGACTTGACAAAGGAAATTACAACAACGAATCTGTTTTCTTAAAGATTATTCCGAATGAATTGATTTACTGGCAGCGCGTGTCAAAGCCGTTGTTTCAAATGGCGATTATTTTTAATAAGATTACAGAAAATACTTCTAAAATAACATTCAGGATGATGTTTGATTCTGCTGAAGAGTGTAATAAAATTAGACCATTTGCACCGGAAAAAAATGAAGAAAACTTTGACCGGCTCGAATCGGAATTGACAAAAATGACTTCATAAATTTATTTTATCTTTCCTTGTTTAAATTGCTCTGTAATTTGTTCATCTTCTTTGACGGATTGTATCATAATGATTGGAAAATTTTCCGACAATTTTTTTCCTGAGGAAAAATATTTCATTTCACTGTTGATCTTCTTTAAGGAACACAGCAGTATCTGTTTGTGAATAATCAGAAAATGAAACGATGCTAAGAATTAAAAGGAATATTGTTTTCATAGATGCAAGTTAATAATTTGAGAAGTGATTGTTTCTTGGAGTCGAAAAAAAACAATTGAACATCACTATAAAAAACTAAATTTGTGTTTTTAATTTATACAGATATTCCATGACCATTGTAGATTTCACCGAAGTAGAATTGCAGCAGCTGATTACGCATCATGTTGGCAATAAATCAAAAGATGATAGAATCATTCTTTCCAGCGAATTGACAACCATTGAAAAAGATACCAGCGAGTTTCTATTGAAATATTTTTTAGCACCTGTAAAACCAGAAGAGTTTTTTTCTTTTACGCATACAGTAAAAATTGAGCAAAACGATATTTACACATTAACTAAATCTATTTTTTTAAATCCAAAATTGTTTATAGCTGAATCACAAAATATAGCAAAATTACTGTACGAACATTCTACGCATCCAAAAATTAAAGAAGGCGAATTGAATGTGGCTTATTTTTCCAATATTGTTTTTGAAAATGAAACCGTTGATGCTATCGGAATTTTTAAATCAGAAACAGATGTTGCTTATTTGAAAATGAAAAATCAGAAATTTAAATTCAATATACATCACGATTATGGTTTTGAATTAAAAGGATTAGATAAAGGTTGTATCATTTTTAATACGGAACAAGAAGATGGTTATCGAGTTTTGGTTGTTGATGCTACAAATAGAGCCGTTGATACGCAATACTGGGTCGATGATTTTTTACAGGTGAAACAAGTGTGCGATGATTACCATTTAACGAACCAGTTTTTACGAATCACTAAAAATTTTGTTACGCATCAATTTTCTACAGAATACGAAGCAACCAAAGCCGACCAAATTGATTTACTGAATCGTTCGGTAGAATATTTTAAATCGCACGAAAGTTTTGAAAAGGAAGATTTTGAGAAAAAAGTGTTTCAAAACGATGAATTAATTGAATCGTTTAGAAAGTATGATACCAATTACAGACAAGAAAATGAAATAGATTTAACCGAAACTTTTGATATTTCAATTCCAGCTGTAAAGAAGCAGGCGCGTGTTTTCAAAAGTGTTTTAAAGTTAGATAAGAATTTTCACATCTACATTCATGGTGCAAGCGAACTCATTGAACAAGGTGTTGATGATGATGGTCGCAAGTTTTATAAAATCTATTATAAAGAAGAATCATAAGTTTTGAAAAAAAATAACCACTTAAGGCACTTAAGAAGCTGAAGTTAAAAATGAAGATTACAAAAAATACGATAATAAGAAAGCTAAGTTTTCTTACTATTTTAGATAATTACCTTTAAAATTTTCTTTGTTTCTTAAGTGCCTTAAGTGGTTAAAATTATCAA
Organism: uncultured Saprospirales bacterium; assembly: GCA_938008535.1. Taxonomy (GTDB): domain Bacteria; phylum Bacteroidota; class Bacteroidia; order Chitinophagales; family JADIYW01; genus JADJSS01. The sequence continues at coordinate 27,971 of CALLKF010000115.1, forward strand.
TCTCTCTTCAACCAACCAGTAATACTCATTCTTGGAGCAGCAGTTTCCAGAACTTCATGTTCTAATTCATTGCTTCTAAAAAATACCGCTTTGCAATTGGTTGGAGAAATAGATTGAGTTTTTGTTGCATGAAATACCTTCAATTCACCACCATCACCAATTTTCCAATCAGAATTCAAATAAAAAATCATCGAAAATTGTCTGCTATCATCACTTTTAAATTGATCAATATGTTTACGGTAAAAACTTCCAATTGGAAAAAGTGCGTAATGAAATTCATACGATGTAATTCCTGTAAAACACGTTTCATTTAAATACGTTACAAATGTGTCAATCAAATCTAAAAATTCATTTTCAAACTTATTATTATGTAAACGATCTAGCCAATAAATGCTATCATTTCTGATTAATTTATCATTTTGAAAATCAACAAGATTACCAACTCCAGCATTTTTTAATTTTTGATGATTCAATAAATCATTCAAATTGTCTTTAAGATTTTTTGCTAAATCGATGCTCAGAAAATCTGAAGAAATGCCAATTTTATTGGATATAAAATCTTCCACTATATCATTGAATATTGTTTGCAAAATGTTGATTTATGAGTATAAAAGCAACACTTTGTCAGAGATCGAACGAATGTACTCTAAAATTATTGATAATTAGCAAAATATCTCTTTTCCTTAAAGCATATCTATTTTATATTGCACTTCAAATTTTTATCTTTGCAACATGGAAAGTATGTTATCAGCAGCCGAAATTCGACAGGCATTTTTAGATTTTTTCAAAAGTAAAGGCCACCAAATTGTGCCATCTGCGCCGTTAGTGGTGAAAAATGATCCAACCTTGATGTTTATTAATTCAGGTATGGCACCGTTTAAAGATTTCTTTTTAGGAATCGGAAAACCTTCTAATCCTAGAATTGCAGATACACAAAAATGTTTGCGTGTTTCAGGAAAACATAATGATTTGGAAGAAGTTGGCGTGGATACTTACCATCATACCATGTTTGAAATGCTCGGAAATTGGAGTTTTGGCGATTATTTTAAAAAAGAAGCTATTGCCTGGAGCTGGGAATTATTGACTGAAGTGTTGAAGCTCGATAAAGACCGTTTATATGTAACCATTTTTGAAGGTAACGAATCGGAAAATATTCCAAAAGATGAAGAAGCATTTCAAGAATGGAAAAAAGTAATTGCAGAAGACAGAATTTTGCTTGGTAATAAAAATGATAATTTCTGGGAAATGGGTGACACTGGACCTTGTGGACCTTGTACCGAAATTCATGTAGATTGCCGAACAGAAGAAGAAAGAAAAGCTGTTGATGGCGCAACTTTGGTAAATAACGATCATCCACAAGTAATAGAAATCTGGAATAACGTATTTATTCAATTCAACAGAAAAAAAGATAATTCTTTAGAATTATTACCAGCGAAACACGTAGATACCGGAATGGGTTTTGAACGCTTAGTGCGTGTGATTCAACAAAAAACATCGAACTACGATACAGATGTTTTTACTGGAACTATTGCAACTATTGAGAAAATCGTTAATAAAAAATATGATAGAAGCGACAGCAAAGAAGCCATTGCTTTCCGTGTATTGTCAGATCATATTCGTGCAGTTGCGTTTACAATTTCTGACGGACAATTACCAAGTAACACAGGTGCAGGTTATGTGATTCGCAGAATTTTGCGTCGTGCGGTGCGTTATTATTTTTCTTATTTAGACAGAAAAGAACCATTGTTGCATTTGTTAGTTCCAGTTTTAGCTGAGCAATTTGCCAATGTATTTCCAGAATTAAAAGCACAACAAGATTTTGTTGCAAAAGTAATTTTAGAAGAAGAAACATCTTTCTTAAAAACATTAGATAATGGTTTGAAAAGATTAGATACTATTATTGGAGAAACAACAAATAAATTAATTAATGGTAAGGCTGCTTTTGAATTATTTGATACTTATGGTTTTCCAATTGACTTGACAAGTTTAATAGCAATAGAAAAAGGCTTAGAAGTAAATATTGAAGCATTCCAAAATGAATTGAATTTACAGAAAATTAGAAGCCGTGCTGCATCAGAACAAGATGTAGATGATTGGATTACGTTGCAAGATGGTAAATCAATTTTTGTTGGTTATGATTCTTTAGAAGAAAAAGCGAAAGTTTTAAAATATAGAAAAATAAAATCAAAAGGAAAAGAACAATATCAAATTGTATTAGATAAAACACCATTCTATGCTGAAAGTGGTGGACAAGTTGGTGATGTAGGAAATTTAAGAATTCAAAATTCGGATTTCAGAATTACAGACACCAAAAAAGAAAATGATTTAATTGTTCATTTTGTAGATGAAATTCCAGCAGATTTAAACGGTGATGTTATTGCAACCGTTGATGCAGTTGTTCGTAAAAAAACTACGATACATCATTCATCAACACATTTATTACAAGCAGCTTTGCAGCAGGTTTTAGGTAAACACATCGCACAAAAAGGTTCGTTAAACAATAGCGAATATATGCGTTTCGATTTCTCTCACTTCGCAAAAATGACAGACGATGAAATTGAGCAAGTAGAAAACTTAGTCAACGAAAAAATACGCGCTAATATTCCAGTTGTGATTAAAGAAATGTCAAAAGATGATGCTGTGAAATTAGGTGCAATGGCATTGTTTGGAGAAAAATATGGTGACGTGGTTCGTGTGGTAATTATGGACGAAAAATATAGCATTGAATTGTGCGGTGGCACACACGTTGGCTCAACAGGTGAATTAGGTTTGTTTAAAATAACATCTGAAAGTGCCGTAGCTGCAGGTGTTCGACGTGTTGAAGCAGTGTGCGGTGAATTGGCATTGCAATTCGTTAATGAGAAAATTAGCCAATTAGCGAATGTAAATACTGAATTGAAAAATCCTAAAGACAGTGTGAAAGCAATTCAATCTTTATTAGAAGAAAATTCTTCTCTAAAGAAAGAAATTGAGAAATTTCAAAACGAAAAAGTAGAGGTCATCAAACAAAGTTTGCGCACTAAAATCCGCAACCAAAATGATGTTCATGTGTTGATAGAGAAAGTAGAAGAAGTAAATGCAGATGGTTTGAAAAAAATACAATTCGATTTAAAAAATGAATTCGATAATTTGTATTTCGTTGCAGCAACTATCTCCAATGGTAAACCATTGATTTCAGTTATTCTTTCAGAAAACATAGTAAAAGATAAAAAACTGCACGCAGGAAATTTAGTAAAAGAATTAGCAAAAGCCATCAAAGGTGGTGGTGGTGGACAACCATTTTACGCAACTGCAGGTGGTACAGATGCTTCAGGAATTGATACCGTTTTAAAACAAGCCGAAGAATTATTTTTGGTACAAACAAATTAAGCAAATGCAACCTTACGAAAAATACCAAATAGTAATCGGATTGGAAGTGCATGCGCAACTCAATACTAAAACAAAAGTATTTGCTGCTGATGAAACTACTTTTGGTGCTGCACCCAACTCGCAAGTATCAGCAATTACGGCTGGTTTGCCTGGTGTGTTACCGAAATTAAACAAAAACGTTTTTGAAAAAGCAATAAAATTAGGGTTGGCTTTGCAATGCGACATCACACGAGAAAATCACTTTGATAGAAAAAATTATTTCTACGCAGATTTGCCGAAAGGTTATCAGATATCACAAGATAAAACGCCAATTTGCAGAAATGGATTTGTTGAAATAACCACTGATAATGTTACGAAGCAAATCATTTTAAATCGTATTCACATCGAAGAAGATGCTGGAAAAAATAACCACGAGTTAGATGAAAATTATTCCTTAGTAGACTTAAATCGTGCTGGTGTTCCGTTGTTAGAAATTGTAACAGAACCTGTGATTCACAGCAGCGATGAGGCCTATCAGTTTCTCACAGAAATTAGAAAATTAGTTCGTTATTTAGATGTTTGCGATGGCAATATGGAAGAAGGTTCTATGCGCTGCGATGCCAATGTTTCTGTACGTTTACATGGCGAAACCAATTTTAGAAATAGGGTTGAAGTGAAGAATATGAATTCTATTCGCAATGTAAAACGCGCTATTGATGTAGAAGTAAAACGTCAAATTGATATCTATGAAAACGGCGGAACCATTGATCAGGAAACGCGTGGTTTCAATCCAGCAGATGCTTCTTCTTTTCCGTTGCGCAGTAAAGAAAATGCGCATGATTACCGCTATTTTCCGGAACCAGATTTGCCGCCAGTTTTAGTTACGCAACAAACCATTGATGCCATAAAACAATCGATGCCAGCTTTGCCAAAAGAATTACAACATCAATTTGTTTCAGAATATTTATTATCTACGTATGATGCACAGGTGTTAACCGATGAAAAAGAATTTGCAGATTATTATTTAGCACTTATTCAACAAACAAAAAATTACAAAGCTGCAGCTAATTGGATTATCAACGAAGTTAAATCGTACATCAATGAAAATAATACTTCATTGATTGATTTCAACGTTCAACCACAACAAATTGCAGAAATCATTCAATTAGTTGATGATAATATCATCAGTTCTTCCGCCGCAAAAACGATTTTTAAAACCTACACAGAAGGCAATACTAAATCTGCAGTTGCTTTGGCAGAAGAATTGAATTTAATTCAATCTTCTGATAAAGATGAACTGGCAACCTGGATTGAAAATGTGTTGGCAAAATATCCAGAAAAAGTAGCTGAATATAAAAAAGGAAAAAAAGGAAATCTAAATTTATTTGTTGGCGAAGTAATGAAACTTTCACGTGGTGCAGCCAATCCAAAAGATACCACACAAGCAATAATATCCATTCTTAATAACTAATTACTTAAATCATTGTATGATAAAAATTTTCAAAATAAGCATTCTAATTACCATATTAGCGGTCTTTACCAACTGTAAATCTGGTAACGGTTACAAAATTGAAGGCAACATAAAAAACGGTGAAAACATTAAGGTTTATTTAGAAGATGTGTTGCAAGCCAACGCCATTGTAATTGATACAGCAAGCATTCAAAAAAATAAATTTAAGCTAAGCAGCAACACTTCAAGTGGCATTTATCGTTTGCGTTTTGGAAATGACATCAACAATGCCATCTTTATTTTTTTGGATAAAAACGCTTCCATTAAAGTAGATGTCGATTTAAAGAATCCAGCAAAGTATTTAGCTAAAGGCAATCAGGAAACAATAGATATGATGGATTTAATTCAAACATCCAATAAAAATTTTACTAAAATTGATACTGCGTATGCTCAGTTAAAAAGTTCAACTGCTAAACAAGCAGACTCACTTTCTGTTCTTTTTAAAGCAACCAAACAAGCACAAATAGATTTTATCAAAACATTTATTGATAAACAAAAAAATGATGAAGTAGCGTGTTTTGCCTTGAATCTATTAGGTCCAATGCTAGATAATGAAGTTCCATACTTAACAGAAATTACCGAAAAATTACATGCATCTTCGCCAACGTCTAAACAAATAGATAGTTGGTACAAGCAAATGCAGGAATACAAAACCGGATTGATGAAAGAACAGGAAAATGGTTTAGCTGTCAACACGCAAGCACCGAATATTGTGTTGCAAAATCCAACAGGTGATACGATACAGTTAAAGAATTTACTAGGAAAATATGTGTTGTTAGATTTTTGGGCAAGTTGGTGCCAGCCATGCAGAATGGAAAATCCGAATGTGGTAAGAATTTACGAGAAGTACCATTTTCAGGGATTGGAAATATTTTCTGTTTCTTTAGATGATAAAAAAGATAGATGGATAAATGCCATTAAACAAGATGATTTAAGCTGGGAAAACCATGGCTGCGATTTCGCTGGCTGGCAATCAGTTGTTGCTACTACTTATAAAGTATCATCGATTCCAGCAACTTTTTTATTAGATAAAAAAGGAAAAATCATCGCTAAGAATTTACGTGGTGAAGAGCTGGAACAAAAGCTAGCTGAATTATTTGCCACTGCTGCTAAATAACTATGCTGAAAACAATCAGCATATCTATAATGATGATGTTCGCTTTAGTGAATACATCTTTTGCAACCACAATTTATTTTGGTTACAAACTGCCAAATCCAAATGCAACTATTTTAGATGCTGCTGTGAACGATGCCAAAGCATTACTTAAACAAAGTAAAGCACAGATAACCGATTATCAAGACAAAGCAAATTGGAAAATCTTTTTATCACTTGCTAAATCTGAAAAAGATGATAGCAACAGCACGTTGTATCAGTCAAACACAAAGGAAAATCAGGCATTTTATATTATTTCATCGAAAGAAAATAATCAGCATACTATTTTAATTTTTTCCTCATCAGAAAAAGGGTTATCCAATGGTTTGTATTATTTCTTACAAAATAAATTAGGTTTTCAGTTTTATCATCCAAAAGAAACTATCATTCCTGATTTATCAAATTATACATTAGATACGTTTACAGAAACGATTACACCGCGTTTTGATAAGATTGGTTTTCATATTCATGCGATGCATCCGTTGGAAATTACGGAAGCATTATTAAATGAAAATACACCAAATGGTGCAGAAGAAGTAAAGACTTATATTAATTGGTTGTGCCGCAATGGACAGAATTATTTTGAGTTTAATTTATTGCGCAGCATCCAGCTAAAAACATGGATTCCTTACATGAAATCTATAGTTGATTATGCACATCAGCGTGGTATTCTTTGCGGTGCCGATATGTCTTTTCACATGATACAGCAGCGTGCTTTTCAATTGTATAAAAAGTTTCCAGCTTCGTTTAAAAGTAAGGACAAACAGATTTTACAGAATATAGCAATGCTCATGCAAATAAATTGGGACGTTTGGAATGTGGAATTTGCTACCACAGAGTTTACGCATAAAGACCAGGATAAACTGCATCAACAACAAAAGTTTCTTTACGATAATTTGTCCAAATATAATGTGAAATTGACCAGCAGAAAGCATGTGGTGAAAGATGAAAATTTAATTTCCAATGCGAAATCCATGAAGACAAAGCGCACGGATATGGACAGCGCATACGCGTTGTTTGTGCATACGGTGATGTTTTATGGTTTGTTAGATACTGCCACACCAGTTTACCGAAACAAAGATTTTTCGCATTTAAGAAATTTGCTAATAGAAAGCAAAGCATATCGCGATACCTGGTATTTTCCGGAATCTGCTTATTGGATTACGTTTGATAATTCGGTGCCTATGTTTTTAACGCCATATTTGGATGCGCGCTTGCAAGATATTTTGTATTGCGATTCATTAGGTATTGATGGTCATCTAACATTTACTTCTGGCTGGGAATGGAATCATTGGCTGATTGACTGGAGCATTGCGCGTTGGTGTTGGAAAGAGCAACAAGCTGAGAAAGTTTCCGATCCGCTGATGTATTTAAAGAAAGTAATAACCGATTCAAACACCATAAATTTTGTAGAAAAAGCATCTGCATTGCAGCAACACTATATAAAAGATAAGCAGCTAATTAAAGTATTAACCGCACAAACCATTACCGATGAAATAGGTGGTAAGCTGAATTTAGAATTTCATCCACGACCAGAATATTCTTATAAGTATATCATGAATAAAGCAACTCAATCAGAATTGGATTTCTTAAAATTAAAATATATTACCAATTTAGATAGTTTTGTATATAAATATACATTACAGCTAGAGGATATTTCACATCATGAAGGAAATAAGATAGAATCAGAATTATTTAACAGCTTAAATTTTACAGCATTACGAGCCCAGCATCGTAAACTTACACTATCATATTTAATACAATTCAGAGAGAATAAATTAAATAAAATAAAAAATGAGTCTATTGATACACTGCTGAAAAAAGCGTATGCTTTGAGATTAAATGCTTTACCATTTATAAGGAATCAAGAACAAAATTATCGTTATCCAATTGCATCTATCGCCGCAAAAAAGACAAGCAGAACGGTATATAATTTCGGATATTTATATCCAGTTTCTAATTTGCATTTTTGGGAACGCGAAGAAAAACAGGCAGCACACAACAAATGGAAATTCTATTACGATAATATTTGGGATGTCTTAAAAATTATTGGCGTAAAAAAATAAGATACAATGACCGACCAACAAAATAATCCGTTGCATGGTAAAACATTAGCTTTTATCGTAGAAAGCTTGGTTGACTATTATGGATTTGAAAAACTCGGTCAGCTAATTAACATTAAATGTTTTAACGAAAATCCGAGTATTCAGTCCAGTTTAAAATTTTTGCGACGCACACCTTGGGCTCGCAAAAAAGTAGAAGAGTTGTATCTGGAAAGTTTAGGTTGATTTAACAATTTCTAGCCACGATATTTGAATCAAGATAGCTATGCATTTTCCATTCTTGCTATATCCAGTTTTTTCATTTGCATCACTTCTTTCATCACACGTTGAAAACGTTCCGGGTCACTCATTAGCTTGGCTAAACTTGCAGGTACAATTTGCCACGACACACCAAATTTATCAGCCAGCCAACCACATTGGCTTTCTTCACCACCATCTGCTGTTAAGCGATTCCAATACGCATCAATCGCGGCTTGGGTATCGCAATCTACTACTAAAGATACTGCCCAATTAAAGGTGTAGTTATGCTGGCCAGGTCCATCCATAATTATAAAATTATTGCCATTCAATGTAAACTCTGCATACATTACTTTGCCTGCATTGGCATCGCCTTCCGGATAGTATACCAGCACATCTGTTGAAGAATGTTCAAATACAGATGTGTACAATTGTATGGCTTCTTCTGCTCTGCCAAATAGTTTATCCGTAAACAACAACGATGGCGTCAGTCGTTTTGGCGCGTTGGGTTTTGCCACTGTAATTTGCCACGTCATACCATATTTATCTTTCAGCCAGCCATAACAATCGCTCCATGGATGTTTGCCTAAGGCAATCATTGCACTGCCGTCCACTATCAGTTGATTCCACGCTGCGTGTGTTTCCTCTTCGGTTTCAAATTCTGCGGTTAAAGAAACAGATGGATTTATTTTAAACATAGGTCCGCCATTGAGACCCATTATTTTTTTACCAAACAACTCAAACACCACTACCATATCAGTTTCTAACTGAATTGCAGATGGCTGAAACACCGAACAATAAAAATCGGCAGCTTCTTTGGCGTTACCGTCGAACCACAGGCAAGGATAGATTGGATGTTGCATAGTATTTATCTTGTTTATTTTGATAGAATAATAAATTAAATGTAGTAAAAATTCTTTTCCAATGTGTATTTTAAGTGAATTAACACGTATTTTTAAAACATTTAATTGACAATACAATCTATCAGGTCTAATTTTGAAGTAATGAATGTTGAAGAAGAACGATTTAAGAGAGTTTATTACAAAGTACAGGTACCAGAAGCATTAATTTCACCTCTTTCATTTCGGCTTAAATATGCTGGATTCTATTTCAGTTTTCTTTGGCTGTTTATTACCATCTTCTTTTTGTGGAATTTTATTTCAAATTTAACTCAACAAGATTTTGTATCCTTTTATGAAACAGATAAATCTACTGTAGGTGTTGTTACAGCAATTGATTTTACTTACGATAGCGAAAGTGAAGACACTACTTTTATTTATAATTTTGTTTACACAGACAAAGCAAAAAAATATACCAATAAAGGATATTATGGATATAAAGTTTATGATTTGAATGATTCAATAAAGATTTTTTATAAAGTTGAAAATCCAGCAATTGCAAAAGCTGAATATTTAAATGCATCTAAAAATGAGACTCCAAGTTTGACAATATGCTTTGGTATTATGTTTCTATTGTTTGGTATTGGTTTTCTTTATCATGCTGAACAAAAAAATAATTTATTAGTTTCAACTTTAAAAAATGGTGTACTTACATTGGGTTTCTATCAATCACATACTTCAGATAGTGATAGCAATGATTTTACTTATAAATATGAATATATGGATAGAAATAAGAAATGTTACTATATTTTTGAAAATGCTCCAAAAGATGAAATCATTTTTCATATTGATGTACTATATTCTGATATGTATCCAAATAAAGCATTTATCATACATAAAAACTTTCTTAGAAGTCGTTTTAACAGAGATACCATCATACAACTTGTGCACGAATACGCAACAGAGATAGAAAATGCTTAGTATAAATTGAACTAAAAATTAAACTGCTATACATTTTCCTGCAAGCAAAACACTTTTTGCTATCAGAAATAGTGTTTTCCCATATAGAAAAAGTCTTCCGTAAAGAGGAAATAGTGTTTTTCCATATAGAAAAAGTCTTCCGTAAAGAGGAAATAGTGTTTTCCCATATAGAAATAGTCTTTCGTAAAGAGGAAATAGTCTTTTCCCATATAGAAAAAGTCTTTCGTACACAAGAAAAGGTATTTCGTACACAAGAAAAAGTCTTTTGGAAAGAAGTTTTGACTGAAATTTTATTATTCATAGACTGATTTCAGCTCATATTTGTGAAATAATGTTAAATTATTTAAAATATTACATACTAACGCAATAAAGCGTAATATATGTCGTTATAAAGAAAACGAACAATTATTTTTCACAATCTTAAAATATAGTAAAATGACAAAAAAATTAAAGCCGCTATTAAGCACCAGCAAATTGCCTGCAAGCGGCGTCATAACAAAAGCAGGAGGAATCGTAGGACAAATTGGATTTCATGTTGCCACATTTGCCACACCCAATCCACCATTAAGTGCTATTACCGACCAGTCAGGGAAACTGCAAATTAAAATCGATAAACAAAATGCAGCATGGTCAGCGTATAAGGAAGCAACGGAAGAAGTTCAGGTAGAAAGAGAAATTCTGGAAGAACTTTTAGAACAAGAACGATTTTATGTGGAAGGAATTGCTAACGGCGATAAAGTAAAAATTTTAGCCGCCGGTTTTGATATGCGCAAGGATCCGGTTGCTACAGGCATATTACCGGCACCATTAAATGTAATTACTAAAGAAGGCAGCAGCGATGGCGAGCTGATTGTAACCTGGAAAAGCGTAAAAGGCGCAAAAGCGTACAATGTAGAAATTAGTTACGATAATACGGATGCTGCAAACTGGGCTTTTTACATTACCGTTACAAAATGCAAATGTTATATTACAGGCATTGAAAGTGGCACGCGCGTGTACACAAGAGTAGTAGCCATTAACAGCAACGGCCAAGGCGGCTATAGTGATATATCTACCAAAACAGTTCCTTAGTTTTTGATAATAGCTTTTTCCATTTTTTATGAATTTTGGTCCCAGCCGCGAGGTTGGGATTTTTTTATTGTTGAAAACTTAGTATATCATTTATATAATAAAATTGCACTAGCTGCAACAACTTATATATAGTTTTACTTATATTTGGTAAATAACCAGCTACTTTATGGCATAAACAGTTATACCAATAACAGTAAATGAAAAAAGTAAGCAAAAAATAAAACTATTTAACTATGAAAAACTTAAAAATTGTAACAATCACAATTATTTTTATTTTGTTTATTTCTTGCAAAAAAGAAACAAAAGATACAAATGAAATAGTAATTGGTGATACACTTAGTGAAACTGATAATGATTATATTGATAGTATTAGTGTCCCAAATCCAGAGTTAAATGAAATGATTGGACTAGATGGTAATCCTTTGGGAAGACAATCAGGAGTTTTGGTAAGTTTAAATGATTTAGTAAAAGCAATGTTAATTGACGCACAAAATTTAAGTGGGCAAAAAAATATATCTCATCAAGATGAAGGCATAAATAAACCACAACACATGGGTTTTGTATATAGTTATGGACAAAGAGATATTACAAAGAGACTAAATCCTAATTCAGGAAATGCGATTCATAAAAAATACGCTGTTTATGGTACTGATTGTTCTGGCTTTATTATAAATCTATTTAGGCATGCTGGAATAAATATATCCAATTGTACAGTTTCTTCATTTGAGAGTGCATTAAAAAATGCCTTAAAAAACAATCCTGACAGCATTAAAATAGAGAATAAAGGTCATTTGTCAGTGAATGAAATTAAAACTGGAGATATTATTTTTTGGTTAGGTACTGATTTAAATCATATAGGTATTATTAGTGAATTGACTAATGGAAAAAGAGTAGTATTTCAGTCAAATGGTACAGGTACACCTATTGATGAAACTGCTCAAACAAAGAATCTTGGAATTAAAAGAGGTGTTCATGCTATTGATTTAACAATGGCGATAAATGGTAGAGGGTATTGGGGCAACAGCTATAAAATACTTAGGTTAAAGACAAATGACAGCACAGTTCAAGACATAGACGGAAACATTTACCACACCATAAAAATTGGTACACAAACATGGTTGGTAGAAAACCTAAAAACCACTCGGTATAATGATGGAGTAACAATACCTAATATAACCAATACAACAACATGGTATGAATATGGTACTGGTACAGTTAATGGCTATCCAGCTGTTGAAAAAGCAGCATGGTGTTATTATGATAATAATGTAGGCAATAACACATTACATGGTAAATTATATAATTGGCATGCAGTAAAAACAGGTAAATTAGCACCAACTGGTTGGCATGTGCCTACCAAAATAGAATGGGAAACCTTAATTAATTATTTAGGTGGCAGTAGCGTTGCTGGCGGAAAAATGAAAATTACTACTTTATGGAATAGTCCAAATATTGGTGCATCAAATAGTAGTGGATTTTCTGCAGATCCTTGTGGATATAGAGATAATCATGGAGATTTTGGCGGAATTGGGGATTTTTCAGGATGGTGGTCATCAACACAGTCTACTAATAATACTAATTGGGCATGGAATTATTATTTGGAAAATATTAGTGCTAATATAATAACAGATGAAGGATCAAAGACACCAGGATTAGCAATAAGATGCATAAAAAATTAAAACTACACACAACAAAAAATTTTGGTACTTGTGGTAGATTTAATAAATTAAGTTTTGAGTAATAAATTTAATTTATAAATAAGTGATAGTTTTGGTAAATACGCACTACCATCGCCAATTTTCAACAGTTATCGGCTATTTTCAAACGACACTCAATAGACTAAACATGAATTTAGATTTCCTAAATATTAGTAATCCATCAGAAATGGAATTTAAGACAATTGCAAACAAGTTATTTAATTACTTTGCAATCCAAACTTATGATTCAACATACAGAATAACTGACATGGAGTTCTATTGGAATTCAGTAAGTCATAAAGACGAAAGTACATATCACAGAAAATATGTTGACCCAAAATCGGGAGAATGGTTTTTCCATTATTCTGGTGTTGATATAGCTTTAAAAAATGAAACTACAGGTGGATACGGTGGGATTTTATTGAGAGCTGTTTATGATATAACCCATGATAAACTTTATAAAGGACCTATGGTTTGTGCAATGAGATTATTTAGTGGAACAAGTGCTTTTGAAACTGCGATACAAACAAAAATAGTGCAACATACATTTCCTAAAGTAGATTTAAATATGAGCCCACGAATTGGATTAGGAAAAAACGCCAAGAAAAATGATGCAGATAAACTTCCTTATAGATTTTTTATAACTCATATTAAATGATAGCAGATAATAAAACAAACTTTCTGTATTTAGCAGACACTTTGCCAAAGAAGTATTCAAACTTTTATCAGCAGTTTGAAAAGGTATTGAAAGAATGTAATATCAATTTTCAATTATTACCACAAACCAAAGACGTTTGGGCAGTTGACTATATGCCAATACAAATTGCTGAAATAAATTTATTCGCTTTGTTTACAATCCTCAATATTTGCAAACACAGAAACTAATAAAAACTATTTCAGACGTTGACACAATATGTGAACAAATCGGAATAGAAACCATAAAGTCAAATATTGTACTTGACGGAGGAAATGTAACAAGAACAACTGATAAGGTTATAATGACAGACCGAATTTTCAAAGACAACCCAACCTATGAACGTAAAAAATTAATTAAAGAACTTATAAACTACTTTGAAGTAGATAAGTTGTTTTTTGTTCCCGAACAAACACATGACTTTACAGGACATTCAGATGGAATGGTTCGTTTCATTGACGAGCAAACAGTTTTAAAAAATGATTCCGCAGAAGATAAAGAAGAATTTAGAAGAGCTTTTGAAATTGCGATTCATAACACAGGACTTGAGTACATTAAGATTCCTTACAAAGCATACTACAACAAAAGTTATAACAATGCAAACGGAGATTACATAAACTATTTGCAAATGGAGAACAATGTTATCATTCCAACATTTGGAATTAAGGAAGACGATGGAATTGTGAAACAATTTGAAGACATATTTAAAGGACAAACAATTGCAACTGTTGACGCAAATGAAATAGCGAATGACGGAGGAATATTGAACTGCATTACATGGAATATACAGATAGAAAGATAATACAGCACACAACAAAAAATTGGCACTAGTTGTGGTAGATTTGGTAAATTAAGTTTTATGCAATAAATTACATTTGTAAATAATTGTTGGTTGGTGCTAAAAAGGCATAACTATTTGTAATTTTCAGCCGTTAACGATAAGCGTAGAGAATGACTACAAACAAAAATTGACTGCAAATTAAATTGATATGACAAAGAAAACAATTTTAATAAGTTTGACACTTGCGGCAACCTTTTTTCTTGGTTTCGCATTTAAATCATTCACAACAAAAAATAACGACACTAAAATGAAAAGAGTAACAGGCATAGGTGGCGTCTTCTTTAAAAGCAAAGACCCAAAAGCAGCAACTGAATGGTATCAGAAACACCTTGGATTAGACACAAATCCTTATGGTGCTACTTTTGAATGGTATGAAAAACCAGACAGCACAACAAAAGCACTGACACAGTGGACCGCTTTTGCACAAGCATCCAACTACTTTGACAAAGAGTATATGATTAATTACCGAGTAGAAAACTTGGAAGCACTGGTGGAAGAACTGAAAAAAGAAGGAGTGACCATAGTGGACAAAATTGAAACATATGACTATGGCAAGTTTGTTCATATTCTAGATGGCGATGGAAACAAAGTTGAATTATGGGAACCTATTGACTAATTGTAAAACAAAGTTTGTACTTCGCTCAATTTGGTTTGTAATCAAAGAACCACAGACCATAATATTTCTATAAATTCTCAACTCAATTCATTTGTGGCTCTTGAAAGATGTGTAGTGTTTATGACTGTTTACAGAAAGACAATAATTTTCAGCAAAGTAGAATTATTTAAACCAAAATATTACATTTGAAACCATAAAAAAACAATTCTATGGCTACCAACAAAGTTACACTGCATCGCGTTTTTACAGCAAGTCCTGAAAAAGTATATAAAGCATTTATAGATGCAGATGCAATGGCATCGTGGATTCCACCTTATGGTTTTGTCTGCAAAATTCATAGTATGGATGTGCAGGTTGGTGGTCAATACAAAATGTCGTTTACCAATTTTACAACAGGTAGCAGTCATACATTTGGTGGTGAGTATTTAGAAATTGTTCCCAATGAACGTTTAAAATATACCGACCAATTTGACGACCCAAATTTGCCTGGACAAATGATAACGACCATTGAATTGCGTAAAGTTTTGTGTGGTACAGAAATCGTGGCTACGCAAGAAGGCATTCCAGATGCAATACCAACTGAAATGTGTTATTTAGGTTGGCAAGAGTCGTTAGAAAAATTAAAACGTTTGGTAGAACCGAATATTCCAGATGCGTAAATCAATCAACACAATATCTTAAAAAATAAAAATGGCAAAACAAGTATTTATCAATTTAGCAGTAAAAGACCTACAAAAATCGATGGATTTATATACTGCTTTGGGTTTTACGAATAATCCACAATTTTCAGACAATACAGGAAAGTGTATGGTTTGGAGCGATTCTATTTTTGTAATGCTCTTGTCCCATGAGAAATTTGCATCGTTTGCCACCAAACCGATTGCTGATACAAAATCATCCTTAGCAGCACTTTTTTCCTTATCGCTTGAAAGTGTAGACGAACTAAATACTATGATGACTAATGGTTTGCAAGCTGGCGGAATTGAACCGCACGAAGCGAGAGATTATGGTTTTATGCAACAACGTTCGATTGAAGATTTTGACGGACATACTTGGGAAATTTTCTATATGGATATTTCAAAATTTCCGAAAGAACAAGCATCTGAATAATACGGATTAGTTTGTTGTCGTAAACTAAAAAGGTCAAGAATTATTTAATGCTTTATTAGATATAAGGTACCGTTTCTTTTTCATCGTTGGCTGCATTGGAAACGCGTTGTTTTCCAATATCTACCAATATTTTAATGAGCACAAACAATGCAACGCAAATGATCATTGCTGTATGATGGTTTGCTTTCATTGATTTCAATACAAATTCATAAAGAAAAGAACCTAGAACGACTACTACATGTACAACTATCATATGTGCATCTAACAAAACAAAATGGTCATTCGGTTTTGATTTTTTATAATCACCAATCGCGAGAAATTGTACTAAAAACTCAAGTAAATTAAAAGCTACAAAATTCAACAATGTAATTTTATAAAACGGATCTTGTAAAGTCATCGTTTGAAAAATTCCTGCATCTTTTAAACTCTCTCGTCCTGTAACGAGAAAACCTAAAAAGACAACAATAAACAACAAGTAAAAGAAAAAGATACCCGTTCGGAAAACAAAAAATTTGGCAGCTAATATTAGTTTACTGGCAAAAGTTGCATTTGAATCGCCTTGAGAAAAAAGTATTTTTAGTAAAAGAAACGTAGAGACAATGAGCATTTCTAACCAGAAAATATAGACCACAGAAAAAATAGTCCAATTAAATTTCAGTACACCATACAATGGAAATAGGTTAGAAATAATAATGAATGGAATTAATATTTGCGACTTTTGATGCTTCATGTATAAAATCTAGTTGCTGTTTGCTAACACTATATTATTTATAAACTCGAAAACATTCCTTTTACTTCACGCACAAAATCTAAGAATTCAGGTTTGGTGTCGATGTCCTTTTGCCATGCCAAACCTTTGTCAATTAAGTTATAGGTATGTTTTATTTTAGAACCAGGAATGATGTTGCCTTTAGCATCTCTGTCGCGACCCATTAACCATAACGTATCAGCAATAGAAGCCGTTGAAACAATATCATGGCTAACAATGATAATGGTAATTAACTCATTAGAATGTGCAATTTCTGAAAGCATATTTCCAACTTCTTCTACCATCAATGGATCTAAACCGGAAAATGGTTCATCAAGTAGTAAAAAATTCTCAGAACATAATAATTGTTGTGCAATGGCAACACGTTGTTTTTGTCCACCAGATAATTGCGCTGGATATAAAGTTGCTTTATCACTTAATTTAAATCGATTTAAAATATCATCTATTTTCTTTTTTCGTTCTGCAGCATCTTTACATGTTTTTTTTGCAGCTACATCTAAATTTCCATAAACAGTACGATGATTAAACAACGGATAATTTTGTTGCACCACACCAACAAGACCAGCTTTTACTGGTATTGCAGGATTGTTGATGGTTACTTTTCCAGATGTTGGTTCTAACAAACCAGCCAATACTTCAAATAATTTTGTTTTACCAATACCTGATGGCCCTAGAAAACCTACCACTTGTCCCATTTTATAACCAGGTCTGATAATGTCTTTTATTTCAACGTTTACATCTTTTAAAATCTGATTTCCTCCAATATTCAGCGATACATTTTCTGCTTTTAAAAGTGTGCTTGCAAATGCGTATTGTTCCATGTTTATAATTGTTGAATTGTAGAGTTATAGAATTATAAAATTTTAATTTTCATCACTATCACTTTCACTTACTTCGAAGAAGTAGTCAATGTCGCATACGGACAGAAGATGTTTTTTAATAAACCAATCAAATAATCCATTAAAATTCCCATTGCTAAAATTACTAATTGAATAGCAAAAACAGAGTCTAAACGCAAGTGCTTATTTTGATTTAAAAGGAGTGTGCCGATTCCACCTTCTGAACGTGAAATACCTTCAACCATCGTTAGCATCATCCAGGCAATAGCAAAATTTTGACGAATAATTTCAAATACTAAATCTATTTTTCCAAGAATGATAACTTCCCAAACTACTTGCCATTCACTCATACGCAACGTACGTGCATGGTTGAGTTCGTTGCGAGTTGTTGCGTTGATTACAGATACTAATGATGTGACAAAAAACACCGTGATACCAAAAGTCATTAACGATGCTTTTAGCTGATGACCACTGTGTGTCATCAATGCAAAATAAAATGATAAACCAACTAAGGTTAAAAACCGGAACTTTGAAATGATAAATGCAATCGGTCTGAAAAATGGAATTACGGTTAAATAAGAAATGAAAAGCGAAATGATAATGGCATACAACATAGATTGCAAACACAACATGGTGCTGGTCATTAATTCAAAAAATAAACTTTCCTGATTAATTAAATTTCCAAGAGCTTTGAAAATGTTTACTGGTGTTGGCAAAAATACAGAGTTGGAAAGAAACCAAACTAATAATACAATTACGGCTTGCACTATAACCATAATACCAAACGTGCTTTTGCTTAATACTTTATTTGGAAGAAAAATATTTTTGAGTTCGTTCATGGTTTTACTTTTACTTAAAAAAAACGAATCCAAAGTTTTTACACTTTGGATTCGATAAGAGATTGTTTTTTATTTTCCCATTACAATTGTAACGCGACGATTTTTTGCTTTGCCTTCTGGCGTATCATTTGGTACCACAGGATTTGTTTGTCCATGAGCAAGAATGGAAACTCTACCATCAGGGAAATTGTTTGGTGATTTAGCTTCTAACCATTGTTTTACTGCAAATGCACGTTGCTCAGAAAGCGTCATGTTTTTTGCTGGATCACCAGCATTATCAGTATGTCCGTGAATTTCTACTTTCAAGTTATTCGCAACGATAAGGTCGTTAAATAATAATTCTAAATCTTTTGCAGCTTTAGGAGTTAACTTTGCACTACCGCTTTCAAACTCAATATTCCAAGATTTTTCTGCTACTTTTTCTTTGATATCACCTTCTGTAAATGTTGTTTTATCAGCAGCAGCTAAATCTCCAGAACGTGCAATAACATTTTTCACATAACTTAAATCTAAGATGTCATCAACTGGTGGATAAGTAGGCATCAATTCAGGATATAATTTTTTTACGATATTACCGAATGTAGTATAAACGATACCAAATACGTTGGTGCTGCCTGGCGTTAAACCAAACAATTCTGCATTATCTGCCAAATTACTTACTGCTGAACCACCTAATTCAACATCATTTCCAAGTTTATCTTTTTGAACTGTTCCATTATAATATTTTACCCAATATGCACCATCTTCTTCACCATAAACTTTAGCAGAAATTTCACCAGCTTTGTTTAAAGCAGTAGAGTATGATTTTACTTGGTCGCCACCTTGTCCAATAGCAGTAATCATTTTTTCAATTACATCTCTGTTGTCTTCACAGAATTTTTTAATACCAATTAAAACGTTTGGCATTTGCGAACGATATTCTTTTGTAGAAACAATTGAAACTAATCCACCTTTTTTCTCTGCAATCATAACGTCACCAGGTGTCCATGTTGCCACACCATCTACACGTACTGTTTTCTTTTCGCCTGTTGCTTTACCATTTTTAACAACAGCTCTTTCTTCAGTATAACCGCTAATGTATTTTTGAGAAGCATCAATATATGATTCTGGATTGATGAAGTTCATTGCATCTGGATCGTATGTTTTTTCATCAGGATTTACTTTGATTCCATTATCAGCACACCATTTAACAGCAATATTCCAGTCACCATCGCGTAAGTAAGCAGTTACCGTACTACCTTTTGCATTTTGTGGATTTAATTTCCAAGATGGTGGACCCATCAATTTATCTTCACCTTGTGATTTTCCACAAGAATATATTACTTGAGCTCTATAGTCTTTTCCTAATTTTTCCAATTCTGGATTTACACCAGCCAAGAAAGCAGCCGAACCGTCACCCATAATAGCAACGAATTGTGCACCTTCTTTAGTGTCAGGATTGTCTTTATATTCTTTAGCAAATTTTATTAATGATGCCTGCATTTGTGATACATCATCTTGACGAGTTAAATGTAAGTTTACACCTTGTTTAGCCATTAAAGAACCTTCTGTTGTATTGGCACCACCATTTGCAAATAGTAAACCCATTTGTGAATTCCAAGCCCAAATAAGTGCTCGTACTTCTTTAGAGTTGATATTTGCTGGATTGTCTGAAGGCATTTCTACAGCACTTACTGTTGAAGAAGCATTAGCAGGAGCCGTTGGTAAATCTATCTTGCCAATTTCTTCAGATTGTTTTACTTTTTTCTTCATGATTAGTCCGCTATCCATTATCAGCCATTTTGCGCCAACAAGAGCACCAATAATTGCTACGGTTACAGCTATTTTTCCGAAAGTTGTTAGTTTGTTCATTTGTTTTGGTTTAATTTTAATTCTAATTTACAAAAATACTTTATATAGTATTGAAAATATTCCTTATTTATGCACAAATAAAGGAATTAGTTAAATAACTTTCCATACCAAACAATATTTTGATTTCATAAAGTTCCCTACATTTAAAATAAAAAATAATATCACATTTATGAGCACAGGATTATTGCGAGCGATTGAAAATTTAATAGAAGATTTTATAGAAGATAACAAGCTTCAAAAACCATTTTACAAAGCAGCATCTATTTCTCCATTAAAAATTTTAAGCATCAGCAATGCTTTGCCTGCTTTAAATTTAGCTAAAGAAGAAATATTATTTTGCTTTGATAGAAGAGAATTAAATAACTTTAAAGGATTTGTATTAACCGATAAAAACTTTCATTTTGTTACAGAAAAACCGAATGTAATTCCAATAACTGAATTGAATAAAAAAATAGATGTTAAAACAATTGAACAAATTTTAGGTGCCGATTTCAAAATAGTAGCAACTCCATTATTTCAATTATTAAATGATATTTCAATTGGCAACTTTGATAAAAAATCTTCGACGAAATCAACAGAAAAAAATGAAATAACCAATGAAGTGGATGAAACTAATTTTGAAATTCCTTCTGCTTATTTAGATATTTTACAAGTAGAAGGTTTTAAATTATTTTCTATTATTGAGCAATTAAATGCAGATAAAGATTTTTTAGATGTACTTCAGAAATCATTAACAAAATCAGATGTTTTGAAAGATGAATTTAAAACACATCATGTGGTTTTGCAAGATGCGATTGAAATTTACAATCAAATTTTTAATCTTCCAGAACAAGAAAATACAAAAGGAAAATTTGCTTTAGCATATTTGTTTGAACGATTACAAGGAAATGATTTTGCAGAAAATTTATCATTGGAACGTATCAATGAAATGGTTGCTAATCCTAAATTTTTAGAAAGTGTTGAAAAAGTAAAAAACGCAAAGTTTTTGGCACCGTCTGATGAATATAAAGAACAATTTATTTTGCCGTCTATTTTGTTTCGCGTGCAACACAAACAGTTTGATGTGTTGGCTGCTGCTTATAATCAATTGGCTATAATACTCGCAAATACTGATAATTCCGTTTCTGATGCTGAACAAAAAACATTGGAACGCATTCAACAGTTGTGTTTTCATCCAAAGAAAAATCTAACCAATGTAAAACAAAGTTCAGTACCTGAAGATGATACTTTAGAAAAAGTAATGTTAGAAATAAACGAGCTGGTTGGATTAAAAAATATCAAAACAGATATTCAGGATTTGGTCAACTTTTTAAAAGTTCAAAAGATACGAGAAACGCAAGGTTTAAAGGCAACCGAACGTATGTTGCATTCTGTTTTTATGGGTCCACCTGGAACCGGTAAAACAACCATTGCGCGTTTGCTTGGAAGAATTTATAAGCATTTAGGTTATTTATCATCTGGTCATATTGTAGAAACAGATCGCGCTGGTTTGGTAGCTGGTTATGTTGGACAAACGGCGTTGAAAGTAGATGAAGTAGTGAAAGCTGCCATCAATGGTGTGCTGTTTATTGATGAATCATATGCCTTATCAAAAGATGATTCAGGAAAAGATTTTGGCAATGAAGCGATTGAAACTTTATTGAAACGAATGGAAGACCATCGCGATGATTTGGCTGTAATTGCAGCTGGCTATCCAGATGAAATGAAAACGTTTATTCAATCCAATCCAGGTTTGCAATCGCGTTTCAATCGTTACTTTAAATTTGAACATTATACACCACAAGAAATGTTGGATATTTTCAAAGGCATCGCTAAAAAAGCAGATTTTATTTTAACATTAGATGCAGAAAAAAAATTACAATTAATTTTTAATGGTTTGTATGAAAAACGAAATTCTACATTTGGAAATGCGCGCGTTGTTCGTAATATTTTTGAACAGGTAATTGCTATACAAGCCAACAGAATGGTTTTGGTGAAAGATATCACAAAAGAAATTTTAATGTCGTTAGAAGTAAGTGATATTCCAGAAGCAAAAGAAACCATTGCAAAAGTTTTTGTTTTTTAATTATCGGTTTCTGATGTTGATTTGGAACTTTTTATCAAAAAATGTAATTTAGTAAGATATTAAAATTATTTTTACACAAACGAATGAACTATGGCTATTGACTTAAGTAAATTGAAATCGCTGTTTATTGTAGATGATACTAAACAAACCGAGCAAACAGAAAATAAAGACGAAACTACTTCTACGGAGAATAAAACGTTACAACCAGTTATTCAAGGTAATGTTGACCAATCAATTCTTGATACGTTATTTAAATCGCTTACCGAAAATAATTTACAAGGATTTGATTATTTTGAATATAAGCAATCGTTAAAAACCTTGCGTGGTATGCTTGATGAACAAACGGCTTTCAAGTCAGCATTTGCAACCGCTGCAACAATGGGTATTACTAAAGATAAATTACTGGAAACGGCTAATTTTTATGTGAAAGTATTAGCTAAAGAAAAAGAAAAATTTGATGAAGCAGCACGTTCGCAAGGTGGTGGTGCTGTGGATGCAAAAAAGAAAGAAATTGAATTAACAACCAAATCTATTTCTGATAAATCTGAACAAATTAGAAAATTGACTGACGAAATTTCTGCTGCTCAAACAAAAATAAATGAATTGAATGCTTTTGTTTTACAAGCAGAAAACAAAATTGCTGAAACATCCAAGAATTTTAATGCTTCATTTAATACTATCAACTCAGAAATCAATACTGATATTGAAAAAATAAAACAATACATTCAATAAAGTGAAAGTGAGCATGAAAGTGAAAGTTTTTCATTAATAAATTCTACAATTCTATAATTTTAAAATTCAACAATTAACATACACATGGATACATTAAATGAATTAAAACCAAAATCGTTTTGGGAAAAACCTGAAGGAAAAACAGGATTTTTATTTGCGGCTGGAGCATTAGGCGCACTTGGATTTGGTTTGTATAAAATTCTACCTTTTTTAATTGCAATTGCCTCAAACACCTTGTATTTAGCTGGTTTGCTAATGGCTTTAGGTGCTTTAATCTATATGATTTTAGACCCAAAAGTGCGCAACTTAGTATTCTATATGTACAAGTCAGTGATGCGCTGGATTACTGGTTTATTTGTTCAAATTGATCCAATTGGAATTTTGGAAACTTATATCGGTGAATTGCGTACGAACCTTTCAAAAATGGATAAACAAATTGGTTTGTTGCGTGGACAAATGCGAAAATTAAAAGACATTATCGATCAAAATCAACGCGAAATAAAAAACAATATTTCTTTAGCCAATCAAGCAAAGCAAACAGAAAAAGATGCGATGATGATTTTGAAAACGCGTAAAGCAGGTCGCTTGCAGGAATCGAATATGCGTTTGGAAGATTTGTATAAAAAAATGGAAATTTTGTACAGAGTATTAGGTAAAATGTTTGATAGTTCTGAGATTTTATTAGAAGATGTGATTGACCAAGTGCAAGTGAAAAAACAAGAACGCGAAGCCATTCGTGCATCACATTCAGCGATGAAATCTGCGATGAATATTTTAAGTGGAAATTCTGATAAACGTTATTTGTTTGACCAAGCGATGGAAGCCATTGCGGATGATGTAAGCATGAAAATAGGCGAAATGGAACGCTTCATGGACTTGTCTTCTAATTTTATGGATTCTATCGATTTGCAAAACGGTGTATTTGAAGAAGAAGGATTGA
Source organism: uncultured Saprospirales bacterium (assembly GCA_938008535.1). Lineage (GTDB taxonomy): Bacteria > Bacteroidota > Bacteroidia > Chitinophagales > JADIYW01 > JADJSS01. The sequence goes on from CALLKF010000115.1 coordinate 52,166, forward strand.
AAATGTTAGATAAATGGGAAAAAGAAGGCGTTTCCTTATTACTTGGTAAAGACAAAGATTTATTAGTTAGCGATACTGCCACCAATAAAGTAGATTTAGATGCACCATTAACATCCAGCAAAACAGCAGGACAAACCAACCAATACGGCGATTTGTTTAAGTTTTAAAATACGATGAAAACCTTTAAGATTTTGAAGGTTTACTATTATCTTTAATAATTATCACGCAGTCAATATTGACTGCGTTTTTTCATGTTATTTGTTGCAAATTATCCGAATTCTAATTCATTCTGACCTTTTACTAATTTCTCATTGACTATTTTACAAACAGTGTTTAAATTTGCAATATAAAATAGAACTTATGAAAAAAATTAACTTCATTAACACACTCAAATTTGTATCAGTTATTTTATGTATTTCTGCGTGCTTTTCATCTTGCAAAAAAGATAACAATGAACCAGATGATCCAAATATCATTTACACCAATTTTAATAAAACAATTAATGTGTCAGTAGGTGTAACAATTATAGATTCTTTAGACTTCAACTTGGATACAAAGATAGATTTTTCAGTTTTTGTTGGATTATCTTCAACAGGAGATACAGCAGCTGCCTATTTAATTGGTGAAAGTGCAGGTCCATATATTGATTCTACTCAAAAAATTAGTTTCGTTTTTCAAACACGTGCCTTAGATAAAGGACAAGTACCACGTCAATATTCAACTGCAAAAGAATGGGCAACTTTAGGCATCATTGGCTATAAACAAGGTAGTTCTAATATGGGTTTTGCAGGTGCTGGTGATAAATTCATACCACTTCTTTTCAATAATCTAATTAATGGCAAATTTCATTATGGTTGGATAAGAATTAATTTAAGCAGCGATTATAAAACGTACAAAGTTATAGATGGTGCGTATAATTTAATTCCAGACACTCCAATTAAAATGGGTGCACAATAATTTTTTAATCACAGTAAACAAAAAGCGCAATTAATGAAGATTCAATAGTTGCGCTTTTGTTTATAATGCATTTATCTGACTTTTCGTATCTTTGTGTATGTCAAAAAAGAAAAAAATAAATAAATCTCATTCAACAGATAAAATTAAACGAGAAAAAAAATCAACTAAAAAAGATCATGAAACATTTGTCGTAGGTGATGAGTTAGTTGGTGTAATTGATATCGCACGCAGCGGTGATGCGTTTGTTTCCATTGATGGAAAAGACAAAGATTTTTACATTCATAGAAAAAATATCAACAAAGCTTTTGATGGCGACAAAGTAAAACTGATGCGCTTGCACAAACCAGGTGGTGGCTCGCGTCCTGAAGGAATCATTACAGAAGTGCTAGAACGTAAACGCACGCATTTCATTGGTGTGGTTTCGCGCGCAAACGATACTTGTTTTGTAGTGCCTGATGATACTGGTGTAAAAGTCGATTTCTATGTTCCTGAAATTCATTCCATGAAAGCCAAACAACACGATAAAGTCGTTGTTGAAATGGTCGATTGGCGACCAAAAGATAAAAATCCAATTGGTCATATTACCGAAATACTTGGACAAGCTGGTGGCAATGATATTGAAATGAAATCTATTTTAATAGAAAATGGATTTTTTACTTCGTTTCCAAATGATGTGCTGAAAGAAGCCGATGAATTACCAGAAAAAGTTTCTGATGAAGAAAAAAAGAAACGAAAAGATTTCTCCAAAATACCAACGTTTACTATAGATCCAACCGATGCCAAAGATTTTGACGATGCGTTATCGTTCAGAAAATTAGAAAATGGTTTGTTTGAAGTTGGTGTACATATTGCGGATGTTTCGCATTATGTAAACGAACATTGTGCGATGGAAAAAGATGCATTCAAGCGTGCAACATCTGTGTATTTAGTTGATAGAGTTGCGCCGATGTTTCCGGAAAGATTGTCGAATATAATTTGTTCACTTCGACCAAACGAAGATAAATTATGTTATGCAACTGTTTTCCAAATGGACGAAAAAGCAAATGTAAAAGATGTGTGGTTTGGCAGAACTGTGATTCATTCACAAAAACGTTTTACGTATGATGAAGCGCAGGAAATTTTAGAAGGAAAAGATGGTGTGTTTAAAGATGAATTGTTGCAATTAAATAAACTAGCTTATATTTTAAGAGATCATCGTTTTAAAAATGGTTCAATTGGATTTGATGCACCAGAAACAAAATTTCAATTAGATGAAACTGGAAAACCAATTGGTGTTTTTGTAAAAGAACGAAAAGACGCACATTTATTAATTGAAGACTTTATGTTGTTGGCCAACAAAGCTGTGGCAACATTCATTGGAAAAGAGAAAAATAAAAATGGCAAAACACCTTTTGTATATCGTGTACATGATTTACCAAATGAAGAAAAATTAATCGATTTTCAATTGTTTGCCAGTAAGTTTGGTTATAAAATTCAGTTTGATAATCCAAAACAAATTGCACGTGAGTTAAATCGTTTAATGTTCGAAATTGAAGGTAAACCAGAGCAAGCAGTTTTGCAACAATTGGCAATTCGTTGTATGGCAAAAGCAGTGTATACTACTGAAAACATTGGTCATTACGGTTTAGGTTTTGAATATTATACACACTTTACTTCGCCAATTCGTCGCTATCCAGATGTGATGGTGCATCGTTTATTAGATAAAATTTTACACGATAAAAAATTGCCATCACACGGAGATTTAGAATATCAATGCAAACACAGCAGCGAACGAGAACGTGCAGCAGCAGTTGCAGAGCGTTCATCTGTAAAATATAAAATGGCTGAGTTTATGTTGGATCGAATTGGCGAACATTTTTCAGGTGTTGTTTCAGGTGTTAAAAATTGGGGAATTTATGTTGAATTGCCTGAATATAACTGTGAAGGTTTAGTACGAGTTGAAACGATGCGAGAAGATACCTTTGTGTTTGATGAACGAAAAATGCGTATGCTTGGTAAACGAACCAGCAAAACGTATCAGCTTGGTGATAGAGTTGAAGTAACGCTTACGAGTGTTGATATAGAAAAGAAAATAATTGATTTTGAATTGTTGAAAGAAAAAAAAGTGATGATGTAATTATTGAACTTTAAAAATGAGTCTATAATTTACTGTAAAATAAAAAGTCGAGTTGTAATAAACTCGACTTTTTCATGTTCAATATTTTTGGTTATTTCTTGCCCATACCCATTCCTTGCATACGTTTCATCATCACTTTCATTTGGTCAAATTGTTTGATGAATTGATTCACGTCTTGTATAGTATTTCCTGAACCTTTTGCTAAACGTTCTCTGCGTTTTCCATTAATTAAATCTGGATTTCTTCGTTCTTCAACAGTCATAGAAAAAATAATCGCTTCAATTTTTTTGAATGCATTGTCATCAATATCAATATCTTTTACTGCTTTTCCAACACCTGGAATCATACCTAATAAATCTTTGATATTTCCCATTTTGCGAATCTGATTGATTTGCTGCAAGAAATCTTCAAAGTCAAATTGATTTTTTGAAATTCTTTTTTGTAATCGTTGTGCTTCTTTTTCATCAAATTGTTCCTGTGCTTTTTCCACGAAAGAAACAATGTCACCCATTCCTAAAATACGTTGCGACATACGTTCTGGATAGAAGATATCCAACGTATCTAATTTCTCGCCGCGCGATACAAATTTGATTGGTTTTTCAACGGTATATTTAATTGATAAAGCAGCACCACCTCGTGTATCACCATCTAATTTAGTTAATACAACACCATCAAAATTAATTCTATCGTTGAATGCTTTTGCTGTATTTACTGCATCTTGTCCTGTCATTGCATCCACAACAAACAAGGTCTCTTGTGGTTGAATGGCTTTTTTTACATCAGCTATTTCAATCATCATCGCTTCATCAACAGCCAAACGACCTGCAGTATCGACTATGATTACGTTTTGTCCTTTTGATTTAGCATAAGCAATTGCATTTTGTGCAATTGCTACAGGATTTTTATTTTCAATTTCTGAATAAACTTCGACACCAATTTGCTCACCTAACACGCGTAATTGTTCAATCGCAGCAGGTCTGTACACATCACAAGCAACTAACAAAGGTGTTTTGTTTAGTTTTTTAATGTGATTGGCTAATTTTCCTGAAAAAGTAGTTTTACCAGAACCTTGCAAACCAGCAATTAATATAACAGTTGGATTTGTTTTTAAATTCAATTCAGCAACATTGCCACCCATTAATTGCGTTAATTCATCGCTGACGATTTTAACCATTAATTGTCCAGGCGCAACAGCAGTCAATACATTCTGACCAAGCGCTTTGTCTTTAATGGTATCTGTGAATTCTTTTGCGATTTTATAATTCACATCGGCGTCAACCAACGCACGGCGAATATCTTTTATGGTTGCCGCAATATTTAATTCGGTGAGTTTGCCTTGCCCTTTTAAATTCTTAAACGCACCTTCGAGCTTGTCCTGTAAGTTTTCAAACATTTTTTATAGTGATTAGTGATTAGTAAAGAGTGATTAGCTTTTTGATTGTTGAATACTTTTTATTAATCCGTTTATTATTTTACTGATTTCTTCTATATTAATTTGTACGTCTTTTAAAGTTTCATCCGTTATGTAGTTTATATTTTTTGACACAATCAAGTGTGTTTCCAATTCATATAATGAACCTTTAGCGATTATTAGATAATTGATAAAATTCTGATCACTATCTCGGCCCCAACCTTCAGCTATATTAGCAGGAATTGATGTACAAGAACGTGAAATCTGACTAACAAGACCAAATCTTTCTTCTTTAGGAAATTGATTTAGTAATTTATATACAATTGTAGTTAGCTCAATTCCTTTTTGCCATGCAATTAAATCCTTATAGCTACTTATTCTATTGCTCATTACTCATCACTTTTCACTCATCACTGTTTAGTAGTATGTAAGTCTCTGAACCTTGCCCAAATATTTCGCCAAACGTATCACTTGTCTTGTGTAACCATATTCATTGTCATACCAAACATATAAAACGATAGATTTTTTACTTGGTGAAATAAGCGTTGCATGTGAATCTAAAATAGAAGCATGTGAGTTTCCAACACAATCTGAAGATACTAATTCTTGCGAAGTTGAGTAATCTATTTGTTCAACTAAAGTACCATAAGTTGCTGCATCTCTGATAATTGCATTTACTGCTTCAGTAGATTCAATTTCTGTAGATAAATTCAAATTTAAGATGGCTAAAGAAACATCTGGTGTTGGTACACGCACTGCATTTCCAGTAAATTTACCAGCCATTACAGGCATTACTTTCGTAATAGCGCTTGCAGCACCAGTTTCTGTAATCACCATATTCATCGGCGCAGAACGACCACGACGATAACTTTTATGATAGTTATCTAATAGATTTTGATCATTTGTATAAGAGTGAACCGTTTCAATATGACCACTTTCGATGCCTAATTTTTCACCGATTACTTTAATAATTGGTGAAATGGCGTTGGTTGTACAAGAAGCAGCGGTGAAAATATTGGTGCTGTCTGGATTGTATTCTAAATGATTAACACCATAAACAATATTTGGCAATGTGCCTTTTCCTGGTGCAGTTAACAACACTTTCGCAATTCCTTTTGCTTGTAAATGCGTTCCTAATTTTTCAGCATCTCTAAAAATACCAGAATTATCAATCAACAAAGCATCCTTGATTCCGTAAGCTGTGTAGTCAATTTCTGCTGGATTATCAGAAACAATCATGTGAACGGTGTTGCCGTTTGCAATCAATGCTTTGTTTGCATAATCTTCAGTAATAACACCACGAAATTTTCCATGTACAGAATCTTTACGCAATAAAGAAGAACGTTTTTTGATTTCTTCATCCGTATTTTTTCCACGCGTAACGATGGCACGCAAGCGTAATTGTTCGCCGTTTCCATGTTGTTGAATCAATTCGCGTGCAGCTAATCTACCAATTCTACCAAAACCAAATAAAACAACATCTATCGGTTCGATAACTCTTTTATCTTTAGAATAGTCTTTTAATTTTTCTGCAACAAATGCATCTGTACTTTCTGGTTTTTCATTCAACCATTCTGTTGCTAAAGTAGCCAAATCAATACGCGTTGGCGCAATATCTAATTTTGCAATAGTAGTTGCTAATTCTACCAAAAGTTCAATAGATAGAGGCAAATTCAAGTATTTCTTTGCAAATTCTTTATTGTTTAAAACTTCTGAATATCTTGAATCAACGATTGGTCTTCTTAAAATTATCAGTTCTACATTTTTATCTAACCAAAGTGTGCCAGCGATGTTGATGAGTTCTAATGCGCTTTTTTCTTTAGAATTCCAGTTGCTCATGTTTTTGAAAAGTTATTAGTTAAAAGTTATTTGTTATTTGTTTCAAAAGTTTAATAGTGTTTTTGATAATCACTAATTACTATTCACTCATCACTTAGACTATCCACCAAGATAGTTTTTCAATAATTTACTTCTTGATGTTGCACGCAATTTATTGATAGCTTTGTCTTTTATTTGACGAACGCGCTCGCGAGTTAAGCCAAATTTTTCACCAATATCTTCTAATGACATTGGATGTTCAACACCAATTCCGAAGTAATATTTTAATACGTCTTTTTGTCTGTCTGTTAAAGTAGATAAAGAACGTTCAATTTCTTTTCTTAATGATTCAATGTATTCTAATTGTAAGTCGGTGCGTGGTGCACTCGTGTTTTCCAATACATCTAATAAAGAGTTTTCTTCACCTTCCTGGAAAGGTGCGTCAACCGATACGTGACGAGCAGCAACACCTAAAGTAGTTTCTACTTCTTCACGTGTAATTTCTAATATTTCAGCTAATTCGTCAGCAGATGGCTCACGTTCAAATTCCTGCTCTAAGTTGGAAAATGCTTTATTGATTTTGTTTAATGAACCAACTTTATTCAAAGGCAAACGTACAATACGTGATTGTTCAGCCAATGCTTGTAAAATAGATTGACGAATCCACCAAACTGCATAAGAAATAAATTTGAAACCACGTGTCTCATCGAAACGTTGCGCTGCTTTTATCAAACCTAAATTTCCTTCGTTAATTAAGTCACTCAATGTCAAACCTTGATTTTGGTATTGTTTTGCTACCGAAACCACAAAACGCAAATTCGCTTTTGTCAAACGTTCCAACGCGCGTTGGTCGCCGGCACGAATGCGCTGCGCTAAATCTACTTCTTCGTCAGCAGTTAAAAGGTCAACTTTTCCGATTTCTTGTAAATATTTTTCTAATGATTGGCTTTCGCGGTTGGTGATGGATTTGGTTATCTTAAGCTGACGCATAATTTATTTTAATGTTAGATAATTTTAAAAAGAGTGCAAAAGTAGTAAATTTTTAGGTGATTGTCAATATTTTAACGTTAGCTTAACGTAAACCTTTTGACGAAAATGGTAATGGCTTTTGGTGGAATTTGGTAAAATAAAAAATGAAATCAAGTTTAAAAAAAATCAATGGAGATTATGTGATGATTTGGATAGTTATTTATTAAAAAGTAAATTTGAATAAATACTACTTGTAAATGTCCATTTTTACCAAAATTTGGAATTTAGAATTTTTAAAAAAAAAATAGTAAATTATGATATGTGAAATCTAAATGTGTTTAAAAAAATAATTGTAATCCAATGTCGTTTAGTTAAGAACAGATTCCAAAAAATATTTCGAAATGACAGCGTCACATCATAGCGACACAGTTACCGCGTCACTGTCAACTTGTCCTGAATTCGGGATTGTTTCAGGTTCTTATTTTGTTTAATTAAATAGCATTGAATCTTAAATCTAATAATTATCAGAAATTTCAAAATTATGACAGACAACAACATCACACTGACTAAAACAGAAATGAATGATTTAAATGCATTTTTTGAATTTCAGTTGGATGAAGAAGCAAATTATTTAGCAGCATTCACTTCTAAAAATCCAAACGATAAAATAGCTTACATTGAAAAGTATTCAAAATTTTTAGCTGATCCAACTATAACGATGCGTACTATAAAATTGAACAATGCAATTGTAGGTAGTATCTCAAAATTTATTATCGAAAATGATGCTGAGATTACCTATTGGATCGATAGAAAATTTTGGAATCAAGGAATTGCTAGCACAGCACTTAAAGAGTTTTTGCAAATTGAATTAACCAGACCTATTTTTGGACGCGTAGCATTTGATAATTTTGGCTCACAAAAAGTGTTAGAGCAATGCGGTTTTGTAAAAATTGGATTAGATAAAGGTTTTGCCAATGCCAGACAAACAGAAATTGAAGAATTTATTTACAAACTTTCTTCAAAGGTAAAGAAACAACAAAAGCATCAAGGTTAAATAAACCTTGATGCTTTTTTAATTTTCTCAAGAGAATTTGAAATTAATAATTTAAAATGTATTTCCTGTTCTAATTCCATATCCTTGAGTTTGTTCATAAGCGCAGTCTTTTATTTCAATGATAGCACCATTGGCAGCACCTGTGTAAACAATAAATTTGAATCGTATCCAAGCATAATAATCTTTATTATCTTTCATTATTTTTACACCTAAATACGAATCCACGTCAGGTGTTATTGAAGTAGTAATTACAGGCACATTTTGTAATGTAAATCCTACTCTGCATATATCACCATAACCTTCCCAATTTTGAGTAGATAGACTTATCAAGGATTCTGCACCGTAACCTCGAACTAAATAATTTAAACCTGTGGAAACTTTATTTCCTGTATTCGAAACAAAATATAAATTTAAGGAACCAGCACTTCTATAAATCTGTGCAGATACATCATATGTTCCATCACTATTTATATCAATCTTAGTTTCTTGCGTGCCATCAGCAGCGCCGATTGCAACTAATTGATGCAAATCTGTATGTTTTATATTTGGCTGATCAGGAACTTTGTCTTTGTTCTCTGCTACAGCTGGTGGCGTTGGTGTTAGTGAAATACTATCTTTTTTACAAGCACCAATACTACATACTATAAAAACAAATAACATAATAGAAAAAACTTTTACTTGAAAAGAAAAAGTGCCTGACTTTTTTTTGTTTTGTGTTGACTTCATTTTTCTTATTTTTTAATTGTTATTTTATAAAGTAAAATTGCGCACAAATCAACTGATTCTCTTCCATGTAAACCATTGTTTTAAAATTTCATTGTTTTCATGGATATGAAAAGATTTTTATGATGAAAATCTAAAATTTTTGTGATTAACGTCAACTTAGTTAGTGATTCATATCACTAAACAAAAAGATGATTTTGCTTAACTTTAAGTATTAAAAGATTAAAACATGAATCTATTCAAACGTAAAACAACTTGGACAAATGCAGAATTTGTACCATTAAAACTTGCAATTGGTTCTGCATATTTGATGATTGGAACGTATTTCCATGATTTATTCCAGCAGTATTTATTTATTATTGGAATTTTATTTATTACTACTGTTGTTTGGTCGCTTTATTTATGGCTAAAAAAGATGAAGCAAGAGAATCAGTGAATTTTTTTACAATTTCATTCTATAAGAAGCAAGAATGTATAAATTAAATTAAACTAGTAAAATTTTAATCGTATACATTAGCTGAAAGTAAATCTTTTGCATTATAATACCTATTTTCGCACTATTGATATAATTATGTTTAAACGCGTCGACAGAGTAGTTTTAGGTAGTTTCATAGTGCCGTTAATCATCACTTTTGGGTTGACGTCTTTTATCTTTATGATGCAGTTTCTCTGGAAATACATCGATGATATTGTTGGAAAAGGTTTAGAAACAAGTTTATTGTTAAAGTTAATTGGACTCTTCACATTAACTATTGTTCCAATGGCATTGCCACTCGCTATATTGTTAGCATCTACCATGGTTATTGGAAATTTAGGCGAAAACAACGAACTTACTGCATACAAAACTGGTGGTTTGTCGTTGCTTAGAATTATGGGTAGCTTAATTGTTTTTACTATTTTTTTAGCTGGATTTGCCTTTTATTTTTCAAACACTATTCTTCCAAATGTGCATCTTCGTTTTTATTCGTTGTTGTATGATATCAGGAAACAAAAACCTGCGTTAGATATAAAAGAAGGCGTTTTTTATCGAGGAATTTCTGGATTTGCTTTAAAAATTAAACATAAAGATGCCGACAATAAAACACTCTACAATATTATGGTGTACGACCATACTCAAGGAAAAGGCAACGACAATGTAGTATTGGCAGACAAAGGAGAAATTGGTTTAAGCAATACTAGCGACCATTTAATTTTAACCTTGTATAATGGCAAGCAATATCAAGATATAAAAAAGAAAACTGAAAACACACCAACTGAAAAACAGCAACCAGAGCAGAGTATCATGGAATTTAAGCAATGGCGCAAAGTATTTGATTTAAGAGAATTTAAAATGTCGCGCACTGATCAAAGTTTATTTAAATCCAATTATATTATGTTGAATGCTTCGCAATTAATGAAAGAAGCAGATTCAACTCAAAAAGAAATTAACAAACGACTCGATGAAATAGTGATTAATAATTCCAATTATTTTGCAACTATAAAACAAGCTATTGATACTAATTTGCTGGAAAGCGATGGAATAATATCAGACACATTTGCTAAAAAGCTGAAAATACAAGATGTTTTTAATAGAAATATTACGGTAACCTGTGTTTCAAATGCCAAAAGTAATGTGCAATCACTCAAAAGTTTCAGCGAATCATCTGCTCAGGATTTAGAATATAAAGAATCAAATTACGTGCAATTAATGTGCGAATGGTATCGCAAATTTAGTTTGTCATTTGCGTGCATTGTGTTGTTGTTTGTTGGCAGTGCCATGGGTGCCATTATTCGAAAAGGCGGTTTTGGAATGCCAATTTTGGTTGCGGTTTTATATTTTGTCGTCTTCCATGTTTTAAATGTAATTGGAGAAAAATTAGCAAAAAGTTTGGTAATTCCTACGTTTGCAGGCATGTGGTTGTCGAGCTTGGTGTTGTTGCCATTAGCGTTGTTTTTAACGTACAAAGCTAACAACGATTCCGTAATTTTCAGAGGCGAATGGTATTTAAATAGTTACAGAATTATCAAAAATAAATTTCTTTCTTTTAGAAATAAAAAAGTGGTGAATTGATGTATTTTTTATTAGCGATATTGATTCTGTTTTTATTGTATGCTTATGTACTTTATCCAATTTTTTTGCGTAAAAAAGCGGTTGTTAAATCTATCAATTTTCAAATGTTTACTTTACAAGATGAATTACCAGAAGTAAACATCATAATTCCGGTTTGTAATGAAGAAAAAGTAATAGAAGAGAAGCTCAACAGTATTTTAAACACTACTTATCCAATAAATAAAATTTCTGTTTTTATTGGTTTGGATAATTGTACAGATGCCACAAAATCTATCATTCATTCAAAATTTAAATTACCAAATATTCATGTGGTAGAATTTACCGAACGACAAGGAAAACCTATGGTTTTGAACCAGATCATTCAGCAAAAAATTACTAATGAAAACGCTATTTTAATCTTAACCGATTCTAATATTATTTTCACTGAAACCACCATTTTTGAAGTAGTAAAATATTTTAAAGATGATAAAATTGGTTTAGTCGATGTGAATATCCAAACCAAAAACAGCAGTAACCAAAACGAAAAAGATTACTGGAATTACGAAACAGAAATCAAGCAAAATGAAAGCATTGTTTATGGTATCATTCCAGGCGCAAGTGGTGGTTGTTATGCTATTCGCAAACATTTATTTACTGCAATTCCATCTAATTTTTTAGTCGATGATTTCTTTATTGGATTTACGATTGTTACTCAAAAATTCAATAGTATTTTAAATAAAAAAGCTATTTGTTTTGAAGAGGTGAACACCAATTGGAAACAAGAGTTTTTTCGTAAAATTCGAATCGCAACAGGTAATTTTCAAAATCTTTGGCATTTTAAAAAACACGCATTGAATCCTTTTTCTAAGATTGGATTTATATTCATGTCGCATAAAATTTTGCGCTGGAAAACACCTTTCATTCTAATGATGATTTATTACATATTATTACTGAAATGCACATTGTTTATTCTAATCGTAACCTTGTTTTTACCAATTATTGATATCTTTTTATTTATTTTTAACATCGAATTTAAACCTTTACGACGGTTTCACTATTTTATAGTCATGAACATCGCCGTATTAATTGGATTTTTTAAATTTTTAAAAGGAGTAAAAACAAATGTCTGGCAACCCACAACACGCAACTAACACCAAATTAGATACTATTGAATCAGCTATTGAAGCTATAAAAAATGGCAAACTAGTCATTGTAGTAGATGATGAAGATCGCGAAAATGAAGGTGATTTTATAACTGCTGCACGCAACGCAACACCTGAAATCATTAATTTTATGGCTACGCATGGACGCGGTTTAATTTGTGTTCCATTGGAAGAAGACAGGTGTGTAGAATTGCAATTAGATTTAATGGTGAATTCTAATTCATCACACTACGAAACACCATTTACGATTTCTGTTGATTTAATTGGAAATGGTTGTACAACTGGTATTTCTGCAACTGACAGATCGAAAACCGTACAAGCATTAGTTGATAAAAATACCAGACCAGAATCGCTTGGAAAACCGGGTCATATTTTTCCGTTAAAAGCAAAAAAAGAAGGTGTTTTAAGAAGAACTGGACACACCGAAGCAGCAATAGATTTGGCGCGTTTAGCAGGTTTTGAACCAGCTGGTTTATTGGTAGAAATTTTAAAAGAAGATGGCGAATGTGCACGTTTGGATGATTTGTTTCCAGTGGCAGAAAAGTTTGGAATGCCTATTATTTCTATCAAAGATTTAGTGCAATACAGATTGAAACATGACAGATTGGTAGAACGTCAAGTTGAAGTGAATATGCCAACAAAATATGGTGATTTCAAGCTCATTGCTTTTAAACAATTATCAACCAACGAAGAACATTTTGCATTGGTAAAAGGTGAGTGGCAAAAAGACGAGCCTGTGTTGGTGCGCGTGCATTCATCTTGTATTACTGGCGATATTTTGGGCTCGATGCGCTGCGATTGTGGCGATCAATTGCACAATGCCATGAAAATGGTAGAAAAAGCTGGAAAAGGTGTGATTTTGTATATGATGCAAGAAGGTCGTGGTATTGGTTTTATGAATAAATTAAAAGCATACAAACTACAAGAAGAAGGAATGGATACTGTTGATGCTAATATTGCATTAGGTTTTAAAGCAGATCAACGCGATTTTGGCATTGGTGCGCAAATTTTGTTGGATTTGAATATTTCTAAAATGAAGTTAATTACGAATAATCCAAAGAAAAGAGCTGCTTTAGATGGTTATGGTTTAGAAATTGTAGAAAATATTCCAATTCAAACCATTCCAAACATACATAATGAAACGTATTTAAAAACAAAACGCGACAAAATGGGTCACGATTTGATGAACGGTGAATAGTTTTGCATACAGATACTTCGTTATTTATCTAATAAAACAAAAAAGAGTTGAACAATCAACTCTTTTTTGTTTTATAAATGAATTTATTCTTTTACAATTTGAAATGATTTATCATTTATTTTCAATAGGTAAATGCCTCTAGCAAAATTACTGAAATCAATATATTGAAGACTTTTATTTAGCAACGTATTAAAAACGGATGCACCTGAAATAGAATATATTTCAACGAAATTATGCTGTGTATCATCCATTATTTCTTGGTTTGATTTTATCCAAATTCCTTCTCTTGTTGGATTTGGATAAATACTAATGTCTATTAAATTCATATTGTTTGTATTACGTTGTGCTATTGATTTTGAATACAACGAATCAGTTGTGAAAACAGATATAAAAATAGAATCTTTTTTAGAGCATCCATTATTGCTCACATTTACAACATAAAATCCAGAGTTAATTTCATTTATAGATGTAATTTGTGGATTCTGAACAGTAGAAGTAAATGAATTTGGTCCATTCCAATTGTAATTATTTCCACCATTAGCTGTTAAAAATAAGGTGCTGCCTTCTTGAATTGGTGTTGTGCCTGTGATGGTAACGTTTGGTTTTGCTTTTATAGTTATTTTAACGCTAGCAGAAGAATTACAAGTTGTTGAAGTTCCATTTACAATATAAATTCCAGAATCTGAAAGCGTAACATTTGGAATCTTTGGATTTTGTAATGCTGATGTTGTTCCATTTGGAAATGTCCAGCTATAGGTTGTTGAATTAGATGCAGTTAGTTTTAGTGTGTCTGCTGTACAAACTGTAGTTGCAGCTGCACTTGCCGTAACTGGATTATTACTTTTTACTGAGACTGTCCATTGTTTTGAATAAACAGCTAATCTTTTTTTCGATAATAAAGAAGTGTCTTGTACTACAACTTTTACTGTATGTGTACCAGCTGTATAAACAGCAGAATTGAATGCAAAATTGGTATTATTGTTTACCACTAATCTTCCATTTACAAACCATTGAGTTCTTATGGTATTATTCAAGGTATTAATGACGTTTACAGAGAAATTTTGTATCGTGTTTTTACATACTTTTGGTGATAATGAAGTAGGACTGAAGCTGTTTATATAATTTATAGACGTATCTAAACGATAGATTAATTGTTCAGTACAAACTTCACAAAACGATTCACCTAAAACACGCATTTTACAATTACATTTCGGATGATACCAATTGTTATCACAAATGTTTCCACCTGTATAAATTCCAATTTTATCACAATTGGTTAAATCTGCATTTGGATAAGTTGTATATGGTTTAGTTAGCCATTTTTTCCAAATAACATTCGTGTCTTTAACCTGACTTACATTTATTTTTTGAATAGAACCTGTTGCACAACTAGAACCACCATATTCATCTTGTAACAATCCGAACGAATGACCAAATTCATGCATAAATATTTCTGTTGCAGAAGTATTCATACTTGCATATGATATGGCGCCACCTGAGCCACCATAGTAAGTAGTATTAGTAATTACTGTTATATAATCATACAATGGAAAATTAGTAGTAGCAATAGAATTTATCAAAGTTGCACTACCTGAAGCAATTAATCGATGAACAGATTTTAAATAATCAAACGTAGTGTTTAGCTTCGTATTTACGGTTTTGATGGGTCCAATTTCATGAACAGTATAAGTGGTTTCATCTGAACCATTTCCTGGATGATCAATATCTGATTGTGTTGATATTACTTCAACTGCAAAAAAATTGAAGAAATTTTTATAGTTATTAAAAGGTTCAGTCTTTAAAAAATAATTGGCATTTATAAGAGCATCTCTCTTAAATTGCTCCATCTGTGCTGATGTATAACCATCACCTAAAATTAAAATGTTAATTCTGTTGGATGGATTTCCACTGTAGAATAATGTATCTACTTTATAGGTTTGTGATTTTAGTTGTAAGCAATAAAATGCAAACAACATAAAAAAAGAGATATCTTTTTTTGATATTTTCATAGCTAGTATTTTAAACAAAACTGGTTAACCAGTTTTACGATTAATATAAGGTACTACTATATCAAAATTGGATTAATCTCAAATTTTGATAAGTTATTCTTTAATTACTTTATAGGTTTTATGATCTATTTGTAAGAAATACAAACCACTCGAATAGTCACTTAAATTTATTTTTTGTAAATTTTCGTTAAGTGTAGTATCAAAAATTTTCTCACCTAAATAGTTTAATAATTGAATTTTTACTGTTTTATTAAAATCAATATCCAAATCTGATTTTAACCAAATTTCATTTTTTGCTGGATTTGGATATACAATTATATTTTTTGTCTCTCTTGCTACAGATGTAGAAGTATTATTTAATGCAATAACATGTGAATGAACGGATTTTCTATCATAATCAACTTGTTTCAATTGATAATAATTGATTCCATTTTCAGGATTTTCATCATTAAATTGATAGGAATTTATAACATTACTAGTTCCATGACCAGTTACAGTTCCAATAGTATTCCATGTTGTTGCATCCAATGATCGTTGAACTTCAAAATAATCATTATTCAATTCCGATGCCGTTGACCACGAAAGAATATTAATTGCCTCTTCCGTTTTACCATTAAAGTCAATTAATTCAACTGGTAAAAATGATGCTAACAAACGCACTTTTACAGAATCAATCCTAGAACAACCATTATTAGTAACGACAACTCTATAAAATCCTGAATCTGCTAAAGTCAAACTAGTTCTTTTAGCATTTTGTATAGCAGAAGAATAGCTATTTGGGCCAGTCCATGCATAGCCGGTTCCACCTGATGAAGATAGTTTTATGGTGTCAGATTGCATAACAGGTGAGTTGCTGCCAATTGTAATAGTAGGCAATGATTTCATTGTAATCTTAATCGTATCAGATGATAAACAGGTTCCTGAACCATTTAAGGTATAAATTCCACTATCTGCTAAAGTTGTGCTACTAATAGTTGGATTTTGTGTGGATGAAGTTGCGCCATTAGGATAAACCCAATTGTATGTCGTTGCACCGCTACCAGTTAGGTTAATTGCAGTACCAGCACAAACACTGTGCGTTGAAGCACCTGCACCTGCAACCACAGGATTGGTATTTGAAACTGTGACTGTCCATGTTTTTGTGTATACCGCCAATCGCTTTTTAGATAAAGCTGATGTGTCCTGTGTTACAAGCCTAACAGTGTGAGAGCCAACACCATAAGTTGTTGTATTTAAAGTAAAAGTACTTCCGTTGTTTTTTACTAATGTACCATTTACAAACCATTGAGCTCTAACTGTTCCAGAGTTATTATTTAGTAATGTTACTGAAAATGGTTGAGTTGTATTTTTACAAACTGTAATAGAAGAAGCTGAAGGCAAAGTAGCATCAATATAGGAAACAGAAGTATCAATTCTGTAAATTAATTGTTCTTTGCAAACTTCACAAAAAGGAACACCTAATATTCGCATTTTGCAATCACATTTTGGATGATATCTGTTTGTATTACAAATGTCACCACCAACGTATATACCAATTGTACTGCAGCTCGTTGCAGCTGGTGTTGGAAAAGATGCTAATGGCCTTGGTAGCCAATTTTTCCAAATTACATTAGAATCACCAACGCCACTGGTATTTATTTTTTGCACAGCAGATGCTGTACAAGTACCGCCGCCATATTCATCTTGCAATAAGCCAAATGAATGGCCAAATTCATGAATAAAAATTTCAGCTGCTGCTGCATGCATACTTGCAAACGAAATTGCACCACCAGAACCACCATAATATGCTGTATTTGTAATTACAGTAATATAATCGTACTGAGGAAAATTTGTAGTTGCTATTGTAGTAATATTGGCTGATGTAGTAGATGCAATTAGTCGATGTACAGATGCTAAATAATCAAATGTGCAATTTAAAAAAGTAGTTTTTGTTTGAACTGGACCTATTGAGTGTCCGACATAAGTACCTTCGTCAGAGCCATTTCCTGGATGATCAATTGAAGTATCAACAGATGCAACTTCTAATGCAAAAACATTAAAAAAATCGGCATATTCATCAAAAGGAGAAATAGTTAATAAATAATTGGCGTTTATGAGTGCATCTGATTTAAATTTTGCCATTTGCGTAGATCTATATCCGTCTCCAATAATTAATAAATTAATTCTATTACTTGGATTTCCATTATAAATAAGAGTATCTACTTTTATTACTTGTGCGTTTGTCGTAAAACAATTTAATACAAACACTATGAAAAGTGTTATGGTGAGTAGTAGGGTTCTGTTCATGTTTCTATTTTTTGTCGTTAGGGTACAACGTTAGGGTTTTCAACAAGGTTTCATGATTTTCACCATCAACTTGGTAACATATCATGGTAAGAACTTTTGAGTTAATCTCATTAATTGGAAAGCGTACATTCAGAATGCCTTCAGTGTGCTTAAATTTGAAATTTTCAGCGTTTTGTCCATTTTCCTCAAAAACTTCTCGTTCTTCTAATAACGGACTTTCAAAAAAACCTTCATACACTTGTTTCAAATTATCATCTATAACTTTTATTCTAATTGGAAATTCTGCTCTAGTAGACCCACGTTCATTTAACATTTTTGCTCTTCCTTCATACACTTTTATCAATTCAATAGAAATATCATTTATGATGTTACCATTTCCTTTAAAATTAAGCAAAACAGCAATCGATTTAGGTGTATTTTTTTCTTCAATTCCTTGAGAATAGCTTGAATTATTGAAGTACAAAAAACTAAAAAGTAATAGAGATATTATTTTCATTAGCTTGGATTAAGTTATGTTTCAAAAATTAAATTTATACCTATAGCACAATATTCCGCTTGAATATTTTTCAACATGCGTTAATAAGTGTTTATCAGTACTTTATAGATTTGTATATTTTATTATCTATTTTAATAAAATAACATCCTGCTTGCAGGTTACTTAAATCAATTTGCTGCGTTTTTTCTGTCATAAGCAAGCCAACTATTTTTTCTCCAAAAGCATTGAACACATCAATGTTTAATGGTTTTGTCAATTCTTTTTCTGAAGAAATCCAGATATTATTTTTAGTTGGATTTGGAAAAATTGTAATTTTATCTTGTTCTTCATTAACAACAGTGCTAAATGCAACAGAAATTATAGAAGTATACGTTGATGTGCCATCGTAATCTACTTGATTTAATCGATAATAGTTAACGCCACTGAATGGTTTTTCATCCACAAATTTATAAGCATTAACTTGATTACTTGTTCCATGACCTTTAACTTGACCAATAATTTCCCAATTATTTGCATCATCAGAACGTTCAACATCGAAATAGTCGTTTTCTTTTTCAGAAGCAGTTTCCCAAGTTAATAGAGTTGAACTATTATCAACAGCTTCACCTTTAAATGTAGTTAATTCTACAGGTAATGGTGATGCACCAATTGGAATTGGATAATCTTCTACTTCACCACTTCCTGCATATCCAAATGCACTTGATGCTTCCGCGCTAGAACTAGCAATTCTTAATCGAACAAAACTTGCACCAACAATACCACCTGTTAAACCTGTCCAGGTTACCGTCGCAGATGTTGCACCATTGAGAACTGTTGTTGCGCTAGATCGCTCACCAGCATCTGAAAAATCACCATCTCTGTTAAAATCAAGATAGCCGTAAAGTGTAGCATTTGCACCTGTAGCATTGGTTACAGCTACTATTGCTGAGTAGGATGCATTTGCAACGGTAATAGTAGAAAAAGAGGCAACACCTTCTTCATCATCAACTGAACCAGATGCAGGAATTATTAAATCATCACCACCAGCTGATGGAGCAATCGTATCATTTACTTCAAAATCGACAACTGAACCAATTTTTAAATTGGGTGAAGTTCTATATAAATGAAAGGCAACACCATAACCTAGTGGTGCATCACCAAAATCGTACGGATATTTGAAAGATTCAGCAGCATCCATTAATCCTGATCCTGCACCATAGGAACCTGTGTAGGTAACAGCTGCACCAAAATTGCCTGCTTTATCATATGTCTGTGTTGAGCCCATTAGCATATTATATATATTTCCATTGTAATCAATAGATGCCTGAAAAGGAATAATGGCACCTGAAGAAGTAGTATCCGCCCAACTATTCGTAGCATATTGTTTATCTAAACTGATGTGTTGTACACTGGTAATATTTGTACCGGAAGCTGTGCCCTGATTGAAATTATAAAATATACCATTATTGATAACAAAGTCGCCAAAATTATAAAGATATGGTCTTAAACCTGTGAACGGTGTTCTGGTACCTTGTTTGCCCCACATTCTGCTGGCTTTGGTGGCTACACCGCTGCTATTGATATCAATTCTCCAAACATTTGACGCTTCTTGAGCTGCATAATTCGCATCAACACCAAGGAACAAGCTTCCATTATAGAAACATGCACCAGCGGAACCGAGTCTTCCGCCTTCTAAAACAACACCTAAAGTAGTAATATCATTAATAAAGGTGGATTTTACGCCTGTTTTTACATCATATTTAAATACTTTTTTTACGTTAGCATTTCCAACTGATGTGTCATGGTCGCAATAATATACAATTTGTCGATAAGGATCGTATGCTAATGAATTAATACGTTTGTTTCCTGCTGTTGTACCTGTAGTTGGTGAAAAAATAGAAGCATCTTCATACAAGAAATTAGAAGTGTTATTGGTTAAGTCTATGACAATTAACGAGTCGCCAATTGTGCCTAAAACATAATTGTGTTGACCTGCTTCAGGTGTAGAAACTGCTTGGTAACCATTTGGCCAACAACCTACTACGTTTGCTGATATGTCAGAAATAAATATAGAATCTGGTGTTGTATTATTTTTTGTCCAAGTAAGAATCACTGTTTGTACTGGTCCAGCAATGGTCACATTTACTGCAGCTAAGTTAGAATTATTTGCAATATTTGTTGTCGAGGGAAAAGTGGCAGAAGCTGTGTTTGTTCCAGATCCGGCAATTGTTAAAGTACTCGCAGCATTTGTTTTTGCTAATGTTGTTATCGGTACAGAACCAGACAAACCTGATGCCGTTATGGTAACTGCTTGCCGTTGGTCTATATCATAGATACTGAATTTTACATTTCGCACAGTATCTGCAAATACAAATGTATCTGCACCAGCACTTACATTAAATTGTAAATCATTTCCAAAACCAAAACTAGCAGCTTCGCCAGTATGTCTTGGAGCAATTACACCTGTAGTGTTCGGTGCACCATTAGTACTGATTAAATTATTGGTATTGGAAGCTGCTGCTCTCCAAGATAGACGCATACTGGTTACACCCATCATAAAATTTACACCAGATGCAGGTAAGGCATTTGGATTAAAGTATTGCCAGTCCCAATTTAGAGTATCTGAAGTAATACATTGTGCTTTTGCGCTGTGATTACTGAATATTATACTTATGCAAATAAGCAGTAAATAGTGTAGGGATTTTTTCATAAAAAAGGGTTTAAATGTTTCAGAATATATATTTACATAAAGCGACTAGGTTTAAATTATGAAATAGGTTGTTTCTTGTATTTCTGTAGTGCAGAAATAACATTTGTTGATTTTTCCGAATCATGCACTTGCATCGATTTCGAGTTGGTTTTCCAATCAATATATATACTGAGTGAAAAAAATAGTATTGAAAATACTAATGAGCAGAATAGGGTTAACATTATGTAGGGTTTATGTTGTTACAAGATTAAACAAAATTCAAACACTTCGCCTCACTATTTTTGGTTATTTTGCATATTAATTGTTAAAAACTTGTTAAAAAATAAAATTCAATATTTATTCTTTTAATTAGAATAATACCTCATACAACGATAAGATTTGACATTTGTCAAATCTTATTTAATATTTATGAATTAAAGTTAAGTAATTGTTTGTTTTTTAAGTTATTGTCTATCATTGTTATATGATGATTTTTTACCATACAAGTATGTTTATTTTATAATGGACTAAAAACTATTGCTTTTTAGATTAGTATATTTTTTACTATTTAATTTTTGCTGTTAATGAAAAGTTATCCAAACATGTGTATATGATTTAGAAACTAGAAAGTTATTTTTTGATATTTTCGCTTTCGAAATTTTTTTAACATTTTTAAACAAACTAAATGAAAAAACTAACATTAATTATGATGACAGTGGTAGCATTTTTTGCTGCTTGTCAGAAAAACACGAACACTTCGGATGTTATTTCAGGTTCAAATGGTACATCGAAAGGTAGTATTTCAAAAAAGGACTTAAACATTAAAGAAGAAACACTTACTAGCAACGAAGGCGACTTAGCTGGCTATGCAGGTGTATTTTTACCTACAACTGGTAAAAGCAATTTCGGTGCTAACTATTCAGTAGTTGCTACATTACCATTGTACGCAGGTTACAATGCACACACTATCAACATTGGTAACGTAGTGGTTGCAAATGATGATGACTATGTTTACGTAACTTACCAAATTACAAACTCACAATGGAAACTTTCTCAAGTTCACATGTACATTGGTTTGGAAGAAAACATTCCTGAAAACCGTTATGAAGAAGTGTTGCCAAACCAATTTCCTAACAAAGTTACTTTTAAAAGAACATTGGTTAGCTCTTACACATTTGTGTTCCCAACTGCTGACATCGACGACTGCTTTATCGTAGCTGCTCGTGCAACTGTGGTTAAACAAAACCGTTGTTCATCAGATCCAGAATTTGCTTGGGCTCAAGGAACTCCTTTTGCTTCAAGATGCCGCTTTGCTGGTTACTATTCTGAATTATGCAAAACAAACACACCACCACCACCACCACCACCACCAGGATTTGCTCCAGGTTCAGTGGTTGCAAACTAATCTTAAAAAGATTATACACACCTACAAGGTTGGCAGTAATGCCAACCTTTTTTTTTTATTGAATATTTCTTGCTTTATATCAATGCGGTTTTCATTTGTTTACATTAATTTTACATTACAATTTTGTAAAACCCTAATATAAACAAACTAAAATGAGAAAATTAACATTAACTGTCTTGGCAGTAGTTGCAATTTTTGTGGCTTGTCAAAAAGAGGCATCTCTTGTAAAAGATGCAAAAAATCCTGTAAAAAGTGGCATTAATTCCACAAGTTCAATTCCAGGAGTTTCAGTAGTAAAAGATGGATATCCGTATCCAAATATTACTACTACAAACGGATTTTCAGATGACGAAATTGGATGGCATTTAGATTTGGCTCAATTAAATCTTACTGGTACCAATACACCTTTAGCACCTAAAGCATCTAGTTTAGGTGGAGAAGAATTGTATTGTGGTGGAATTAAAACAGTAAATCTATATGCTGGTCAAAACATGTTAATGGGCACATTAACCTATGCAAATGACGAAAGTAATTTGTATGTAACTTACACAGCTGAACCAGATTGGTTCATGTCTGAAGTACATTTATATGTAGGTGCCTTGTCCACTACTCCAAAATCTGGAGGTGGCACTCCTGTACCAGGAAAGTTCCCAATTAAATCAACTTTTACTGCAAGTACTTTGGCGCAATCGTTAACTTACACGATTCCATTAACAAGTGTTCCAACTAACTTTATTATTGCAGCTCATGCATCAGTATTAAGAGTTGATATAGATGGCGATATAGTTACTAAAGAAACGGCTTGGGCAACAGGTCCTCGTTTTACTGCTAGTAAAAATTGGGCAACTTATATCATTGGTCAACGCGGTGAATGTGGACCACCACCACCACCACCAGGGTTTACCGAAGATCAATCAACAAAATAATCTAATAAGATTTAGTACTACAAGGTTGGCAGCAATGCCAACCTTTTTTTTATTGTAAAGTATGAGACATTACTGCTTTCTAGTTCTTTAATACGAAATTCTCGTCAAGAAGCAAGGATGAAGCATCAAGAAGCAAGCGTGAAGCGTCAAGAAGCAAGCATGAAGCGTCAAGAAGCAAGCATGAAGCGTCAAGAAGCAAGCGTGAAGCATCAAGAAGCAAGCGTGAAGCATCGGGAAGCAAGCGTGAAGTGTCAGGAAGCAAGCATGAAGTGCCAGGAAGCAAGCATGAAGCGAAGGGAAGACTCAGTGAAGTGCTTCAAGAGGTTGTTTTGGTTAGATTTTGACACTTTTTTACGAAAAAGGATAGATTTTTAGCCATTTTTTCTGTTTTTTTGAAAAAAAGGATAGTTTTTGCGAGGATTTATGAAAAAACCTGCATGAAAATCATGCAATTTCGTATTTTTTGCAGTTGTTTTTCACATTTTAATAAAGAAACCAGGATAAAATTTATTGGAAACGAAAAAATTGGGTGACTTTTTTTCGATAAACTGTTTATATTCTTATTGAATTTCGGGTTGTTTTGGCAAAGTATCAATAATAGGTTGTTCTTTTGGAAGCAAAGGTGCTGGTTTTTGGTCTTCTTGTTGTTTTTCTTTTTCTTTTTTGGTTGTAAATAATTCTTTAAAACTATCAAAATCTTTCTGGAAAGAAATGGCACCACCAGTTCGTATTTTATCTTGATTTAAAATATCGTAATTCGCAGTTCTGGCAAATGTTTTTAGACGAATGCGCCCATCTTGCCCAGGTATTCTAATACAAAATCACCTGCAACAGCAGTGTTTCTGTTGCTTTGTCCAGTTGTTGGCAAACCATTGATAATAGTTTCTGTACCGCCAAAGTTAACGTTTCCACCAATCGTTAAAATGATTCGGCTTCCAAATAGTTCTTGTTTATAACTGAATCCCAAATTGCGCGATCTACTTTCAATATCGTTTAATACTAAATCTAATTGAGCACCTTTTATTAATTGCGATAAACCTTTTGAAATAATATTGGACAACTGACTAAACACCAAATCGGTTACGGTACTAGAGAACCAGTTAATTTTTGGTCAGAAGCAGTTCCTGTTGTGAAAAAAGTATTGAATAAAAGGAGTGTAGCTGCTTTGTTATTTACGTCATTTTCATTAGCAGAAATTTCATCTAACTTGCGTTTCAATTCTATTTGTTGATTTTAATTAATATACAGTCTATATAATTATACCAACTTAATCACTGTTCGTAAAAGGCAAAGTACTGGCTTTAGCTAAACCTAATAAAATTGTAAATAGATGAAATAAGAAAAAAAACGACGTTAGTTTCCTAACGTCGCTTTCTCAATTTAAAATTATGGTTTTTGAGAATTATTAAAATTTAGCAGCAATTTTACCATTGGTAATAGTTACACTTGTACCATCATCATTCGTTAAAGTACCACTAAAAGTGCCTTCAAAAAGAGTTCCATCATTTTTAGTTACTACTAACGTAAAATTATCTCCAACATTTCCAGCGGCCCAACCTTTTGTATCATTTGTATACGATACCGTAAATTCATCATCTGTTGACAAATTGTGTGAACCAACAGTAATATTTGTTGGAATGATGAATAACATTAGTTGAATAGGTAAAGATGTATTGCTACCTGAAATATTCATCAAAGAAGCGTTTTTTATGGCAGTACTTACCAAAGTTGAAGTACTAAATGATGAAGAAACAGCACCAGCTACCGTACAAGAAATTTGGGATTTTCCTGGATCTAGGTTTGTTGCACTTGGATTTGGATCTGATTTTTTACAGCTAATTAAAATGGCTGAACAGGTAATCATCATGATGATGAACGATTTAATTTTGTTTGTAGATTTCATAATGTGTATTATTTTATTTTTAATTGAATAGACAAATTTATGTCATTTCAGAGTCGAACTAAATCAGTATTATCGTGTAATTTAGCTACGTGTTTTATGG
>CALLKF010000116.1 GCA_938008535.1 uncultured Saprospirales bacterium
TTGTTTCTTTATTTTCAACAACCACTTCCTGATGAATATCTTTCAACATATTTCCAATAGAAGAAGATTTTGGAAGTTCACGCTTTGGTTTTGGAGTTGTGAGTCGTGAGTCGTGAGTCGTGAGTATTTTTTCTTCAACAATAACTTCGTGAATAATTGCTTTTTCAGATTCTTGCGTGGAAACAGTAGTATTTATTATCGGTTTCGCAACTTCAACAGTTTTTATTTCAGAGAAAAATAAATCTTCATCTGCTAGTTGAATACCATACTTTTGCTGGTCTTTTTTTTCTTTATAAAATTGAAGTAGCGCTTTTAGTTTTTTTTTTCACCAATCAAAACAGAAAGCGTATTTTCTATTTGTGTATTTAAGAAGCAAATTTTCAACAACGCTAATTCAACCAACAAGCGTTTGTTTTTTGCCGTTTTATAATCGATATCGCATTTATTAATTGCAGTTAAAGCATTCAATAAAAAAGTGTCGTTTACTAAATTTGCCTGCTGAAAATATTTATCTTTTATATCATCGGCTGCTTCTAATAAATGTGTTGTTTTTTCGTCTTTGCAAATCAATAAATTACGGAAATGTTCAGCCATTCCAACTAAAAACATTTCACCATCAAAACCATTGTTTACAATTTCGTTGTAAGCATTCAACACGTCAGCCGAATCTTCTGTCATGAAATATTCTGTAATCTTGAAATAATATTCAAAATCTAAAATATTCAGGTTCGTAATTACATCTTGATATGTAACTTTTTTTCCTGCGTAACTCACAATTTTATCAAACAGCGATAATGCATCACGCAAACCACCATCGGCTTTTTGCGCAATCACATGCAATGCAGATGGCTCAGCCGAAACACCTTCACTTTCGCAAATTTTTTGCAACTGTTTAACGATGTCTTTATCAGAAATTCTTCTAAAATCAAAAATCTGACAACGCGATAAAATCGTTGGAATAATTTTATGTTTTTCCGTAGTTGCCAAAATAAAAATAGCATAGCTTGGTGGCTCTTCCAATGTTTTCAAAAATGCATTAAACGCACCACTCGACAACATGTGAACCTCATCAATGATATACACTTTGTATTTTCCACTTTGCGGCGCAAAACGCACTTGGTCAACCAATGTACGAATATCATCAACACTATTATTAGATGCTGCATCTAACTCAAAAATATTAAATGATGCATTTTGATTGAACGAAACGCAAGAGTTGCATTCGTTGCACGGCTCGAAATCGGCACTTGGATTTTCGCAGTTGATGGCTTTTGCCAAAATACGCGCGCAAGTGGTTTTACCAACGCCACGCGGTCCGCAAAACAAGAACGACTGCGCCAATTTGCCTGTGGACAATGCTTTTTTCAGCGTATCAGACACTTGTTCCTGACCGACTACATCCAAAAATTTGGATGGACGATATTTACGAGCCGAAACGATGAAATTTTCCATTGCGTTGCAAAGGTAACAAAACCATCAAGGTTTTAAAAATATTGATTTGCTTAGTTTTGAACAACAAGATTAAATGTTAGAAATATCAACTATTTAGTAATTGTTTAGCTGAATGATGAATATCTACCTCAAAACCAATCGAAAAAAGATTGACGATGCTTTTTGGCGTGAGTACATCGACAAAAGTAGTAAGAGGCAACTGAAGCATTTCGGAATAATCGGCTTCATTCCATTTCAATAATTTTCTGTCATAATATAAATAGGTATCGTCGCTTTCATTGAGTTTTACAAAGACACCGTTCGGCAGATTTTGCAACTGTTCCTTGTAAGTAATTTTCTGTCCGTTTTGGTCGATGCGATCGTGGTGAATTATTTTATCGATACTTATTATTTTATCATCAGGCAACGCATAGGTATTTTTATTGGCAGCTTTCCAGGCATCTTTAAATGCATTAA
The DNA here is from genome assembly GCA_938008535.1 of uncultured Saprospirales bacterium. Taxonomy (GTDB): domain Bacteria; phylum Bacteroidota; class Bacteroidia; order Chitinophagales; family JADIYW01; genus JADJSS01. Next base: position 1,909 of record CALLKF010000116.1, read on the forward strand.
AAGCATCTCTTCTGCACTCAGCGCACGGACGATGACCGGCAGCATACGCGGTGGCTTCATCTAAAAAGAAAAGTTCGGTATAGTTGTTATCAGCCATGATGGATCTGCGCCGATCTTTGAATTCGAGTTTACAAATTATCCAGCTTGGCAATTTATAATTTCTGACAATAATTTTATTTTTATGCAAGATGCCACGATTGCCCATCCACGCGCCTCGAGCAGAAGATGTAATGATTTGTCCGAATGGATTGACGCGGTTTTGTAGTGGCATGATTTATTACATTGGTGATACGTATTGCTCTGGTTTTGCAACTTCTACTTCTTTAGTCTTAAAATCAGTAACTATTTTCTTTTTCTTCTTAGGTTTGAAATTTATAGTATCAGACTTTCCATTGGATTGTATAATTTGTTTATCAGGAAATGTTGTTATTGTGTCGCCTGGTGCCACTTCGGTTGATGTATTGTAATAATAAACCGTATCAACATGTTGTATAAATAATTTTCTGCTGCTTGTATCGATCCATGAAATTTTAGTTTCTATCCATTTATTTTTTATAATGGTTTTATGCGTAACGATAGAAATTACCACATACAACAGACTCAATAAAAACAATACAATTACTGATCTGAATAAAAATGAAAACCAGTTAAAACCTTTTATAGTTGGTTGATAATTTTGATTATCAATTTGTGGTTTGTTGTTATTATAAATAGTCCTCAACTCTGATCTTATATCGCTTTGTGCATGCAGCTGAATGCCAGCAATTACTAGCTGATGCAGCTCAAACGCTTTGCTGAATTCCATATCATTATCTAATCTTTCATTAAAAGAATTTTTTTCTGCTTCTGATAATTCATGGTTCAGATATTGATCAAATAATATGTCTAAGTCTTCATTCATTTATTCAACAGCGTTGTATTGTTTTTTTAATTGTTGCAGGCATTTATACTTTTGATTTTTTGCATTATCAGCATTGGTATAATTCAGTGCAGCCGCAATCTGTTCCATATTTTGCTTTTCGAAATAAAACAACTGCAAGATCTTTCTGCAATTTTCGCCGAGTTGCTGCATCGCTATTTCAATGGTATTTAGCTGCTCATTCTTTTCTGTCAACTGTGTTTCATCATCATCTACTTTTACAAATTTTTCATAATCAAAAACAGATAGCGACTTGTTTCTTTTCTTCAATTCTTTCAGCCATAAATTACGCATAACAGAATAGATATAGGTTTTTACACTGCAAGTTAATTCAAAATTTTCCTGCTGCGCGTTTTTATACAACACCAACATCGTATCCTGGAAAATATCTTCTGCAGCCGTTTTGGTGCCGCTGTTTTTCGTAATAAAATAAACGCACATCGTAAAATACTGCTTATACAAATATAGGAAAGCCGTCTTGCGGTCGGTTTTTAGCATTTCATATGTGGCTGCGTCGGTGGACATATTCCTGAATACCAAATGTACAAAAAAGTAACCTCAAATAATTTTTTTATGCAAAGGTTACCTTTTGAAAAAACGAGTATAAAGTATCAAAATAAATTAAAAATGAAAAAAATAGATTTCTTAAAACCAGCATTTATTACCATTTTATTGGTGATAGCAACCACTTCATTTGCAGCAAACCTGCAAAAAACCATTCTTTATTTTGATAAAGATAAATCAATGCTGACCGTTGCTGAAAAACAAAAAATAAAAGATGTTGCGGAAAGCGATGTTATCTTTTTATATGGACACACCGACAGCGACGGCGACAACGCTTACAATTTACGTTTATCGGAAAAACGAGTAAAAGAAGTGGCGAAATTAATTGCATCTATTTCGCCTGACAAGAAATTAGACATGCAATATTTTGGTGAGACAGAAGCGCTGAATGCGAATAAAGATGAAGCCGAAAAAACGCTGAACCGACGTGTTGAAGTGGTATTTATTTCCGATCCGGTCTTATCGTTTAAAACAGAAAAACAAAAGTTTACGATCGATAATTCCAAAGACCAAACCATTACCTGTAAAGAAGGTACTGTTATTGAAATTCCGAAAGGTGCATTTGAAAATAAGATGATAGAAATTGAAGTGAGTGAACATTATCAACCGTTGGAAATTTTATCGGAAAACCTGACGACTGTGAGTGACGGAAAGCCATTGCAAACGCAAGGTATGATACATATTGCTGCGTTTGAAAATGGAAAAACGGTTCAGTCATCGAAAGAAATCACGTATAAATTTCCTAAGAAAGACAAAGTAAATGATGACTATGAATTTTTCAGTGGTGTGAGAAATAGTGATTATGAAATGAATTGGAAAATAAAAGAAAATGAAGAAGAAATTACAGAAAAAGTTGGTGATGACACTAGCTATATAACTTCTCTTTGCACTGCGTCGCAAGATATATACATGGAAACGGAAACACAGTTTTATAAAATGCGAGATAAAATCCAAAATTTCAAATATAATTCAATGGATTTAGTATGTCTGAATGGAGCAGTAGTAAATGTGGTTATTCAACCAAATGGAAAAATTGATACCATCTATACAAATTATAAAAACAAAGGAAAAGAGTGTGATAAGATAATTACAGATTTTGTTAGAAAAGAAACTCCATCTAAATTTTACTACAAACCAGATGAAAGTTATTCTTATGCAATTTATCAGTTTGGTGATTTTTTAGATGAAGAAGATAAATTAGCAAATGCAAAAATACTTACAAAAACAAAAAACATGAAAGGTGCTAATGATTTTGTAACACAAAAAAATGATGAATTGTACAAACAACAACAAAATGAATTAGAAGAAAGAATTAGAGAAGAAAATGAATTATACGAATTAAAAAAGCAAAAACAAGAAGCGCAATTTGAGCAAAAACTTTTGTCGTCTAAAAACATAGATGTATTACAATATGTAAAAATTTCAAGTCAAAATTTAGGTTGGGTAAATTGTGACAGATTTATAGATAAATTTAATGCTATTGTATATAAAGTCAACACGCAACAAAACGCTACTATGCGTTTGATTGTAAAAAATGTAAATGCTTATTTTTCATATGATGCAGTTGAAGCATCTAATTACATCTTCAGCGGAATTCCAAAGAACGAACCAGTAATCCTAATCAGCACCTACAAAAAGGACGGCAAAATATTTTTAGCCATTGCCGAAACGACAACGAGCAACCAGGTTTTTAACGGCTTGCAATATCGGGAAATTTCTTATTCAGATTTAAAGAAAAAATTAGCTGATTTGAAAATATAAATCATGTTCCGTAGTTTGTAGAAAGACGAAGGCATCGCTTAAAGCGATGCCTTCGTTATAAATATCTTAGTTATTATTATTCACTAGGTGTAATACCTTTGATCGATTCTGAAAAATCAGAACTACTGGACCAGGCGCCTGTTGATGTATTGTATGCTTTTACTTCAACATCCGTATAAACTACAACACTATATCCGCTGCCTGCACCGCCTTTGATAACACCTGACAAATCAGAACCGGATGCCCAATTGTTAGTGGCATTAAATCCTTTAACCTCATGATCAGTATAAACAACAATACCTGATCCACCGGAAATTGCACCTACAATAGTATTAGAAAAATCAGAACCTGAAGACCAGCCATTTGTAGTGCCATATCCTTTTACTTCTTTATCTGTATAAACTACAATAGAAGTTTTACTTGCTACCACGCCTCTTATAGTATTAGTAAAATCAGACGCAGATTGCCATCCGCGTGAAGCACTATATGCTTTTACTTCATGATCGCTATAGACTACTACTATATTATTACTTGCAATAGCTCCTTTGATCGGTTCTGTAAAATCTGATGCTGAATTCCATCCTGATGAAGAATAACCTTTTACTTCATGCGTAGTATAAACAACAATAGTTCCATCGCCAGCAGTCGATTTGTAGGATACAACATTGGTGTTCGTATTATTTTGACCGATAACTTTTCCTGCCACAAATGCATACGGTACACTCATTAATTGATTCGTACCTACAGCAGTGTAATTAGTACCACCAGCCGGATCGATCTCTACTTTTAAGAATTTATTATTAGTGCTCCAATTTATAGATGCAAATGTACCGGTAACAGGTGTGCCTTGTCCAATATTTAAATTAAATAAACCTTTATTGTTGGTGGTTTTGCTGTGTGTTTCTTTATACACTTCAGTGCCGGTTGCCGAATTATCTAAAATAGTTATTCGAACAGAAACCGTACCGTTTACCACCGGATTTCCGGAAGCATTATTGGCAATTGCCTGGTAGCTCATGCCTTGTGGCACTTGTGCCGATAAAATTGTAGCGATAAATATGCTACATAAAAATGTAATGAACTTGTTCATATTTTACTGATTTATTTTTTGATGATTTTAAGAGGTTCAATATTTTCTATATTGGTTTTTACAAGGTAAGCGCCTGTATTGAGTGTAGATAAATCGACTGTATTTGCTGTTACTATTGTATTGAATACGAGTTTGCCAGTCATATCATATACGAAAATCTCATTGATAGGATTTTCGGAATTTAATTTAAAATACAATGCATTTGTCACAGGATTTGGAAAGGCTCTAAAATCATCTGACACTAAGGATTGCTTAATACCTGTAACTAATAATTGTAACTGATAAAAAATGCCCATAGTACCTGAATTTGTTTTATTAGCATCTGCTGGAATTACAAATATTTCACCTACTGAATATGATCCATTATTAGAAGAATTTCCTCCTGAGTTTATGCTGCCTATAACTGTTTGAGCTTGCGTACCTAACGCAGCACACAACACTAAGCTAAAAATTATTTGTTTCATACATTTATACTATTATAAAAAATGCCTGCAATTATTTTGTGGGCTCAAATATACTAAAACCTGCAACACTTGAAAGCTTATTTATATAAAAAAACCGAAATTTAAAAAATTTCGGTTTTCACAATCTATCTTATTCTATTTTAGAAACTATATTTCTTCGCTTCCAATACTTTAGCAGCGATTCTTCTGCGCGCGTCTTTGGTGTTTATCGTTTCATATTTTGTGTAGCGTTTCAAGCCCATTAACATAATACGTAACTCATCGCCTTCAGCAAATGATTGCAGCGCATGTTTGCCATCTATGTTTAATTTTTCTAACGCATCAGAAATAAATACTTTTGTCATATCAATTTGTGTTGCACAAGCTGCTTCACCTTTTATAGCAATTAATTTTTGAGTACGTAAAACCGTTGATTCCATTGAGTAAACAGCAGATAACATATCTGCAACGTTCATCAAAATTTCTTGCTCATGTTTTAATTTCGCCATCAATTTTTGTGCAGCAGCACCAGCAGTCATTAAGATTGCTTTTTTAGCATTTCTTACTGCTTTTGCTTCTGCTGCCAAAGGTGTTTCATCGGCATCACCACCATAATCTGGAACACTCATTAATTCTTTTTGCACAGCCATCGCAGCCGTCATCATATCAATTTTACCAGACATCGCACGTTTCAATAACATATCTACAGAAAGCAAACGGTTGATTTCGTTGGTACCTTCAAAGATACGGTTGATACGAGCGTCTCTGTACGCACGTGCCGCTCCCAACTCTTCTGAGTAACCCATTCCACCGTGAATTTGTACATTTTCATCTACACAATAATCCAACACTTCTGAACCGATAAATTTCAACAATGAACATTCGATCGCATATTCTTCAGCAGCTTTCATAATGGCTTCTTGATAAGGCAAACCTGCTGCTACCAATTCTTTTTCTTTGTTGTCAATTGCGTCAGATGCACGGTAGCAAGCGCTTTGCAACGCGTAAATGCGTGTCGCCATTTCACCTAATTTATATTGAATAGCACCAAATGTTGCAATTGGAACTTTAAATTGTTGGCGTTCTAAAGCATATGTTGCAGCTTGTTCTATAGCAACTTTTGAACCGCCTAAAACACCAGCTGCCAATTTATATCTTCCAACATTTAAAATATTGAATGCAATTAAATGACCTTTGCCAATTTCGCCTAACAAATTTTCTTTCGGTACTTTTACGTTTTCTAAAAATACTTGACGAGTAGAAGAACCTTTGATACCCATTTTTGCTTCTTCAGCACCTAACGAAAATCCTTCTAAATTTCTATCAATAATTAAAGCAGAAAATTTATCGCCATCAATTTGGCAAAAAACAATGTACACGTCAGCAAAACCAGCGTTGGTGATCCACATTTTTTGTCCGTTTACGATATAATGTGAGCCTTCTGCATTTAAAATTGCAGTTGTTTTAGCACCTAATGCATCAGAGCCAGAACCTGGTTCTGTTAAGCAATAAGATGCTTTTAATTCGCCAGTTGCTAATTTTGGTAAGTAGTGTGCTTTTTGTTGTTCATTTCCGAAATAAACAATTGGCAATGTACCAATACCAATATGTGCACCAACTGATAATGAAAATGAACTTGCGCGCGCCATGTTTTCTACCAATAAAGAATTGGTGTTAAAATCTTTTCCAGAGCCACCATATTCTTCAGGAATTGCTAAACCAAGCAAACCCAATTCGCCAGCTTTTAACAATAAAGATTCTGTTAAACCTGGTTCTTGTTTTTCAATTTTATCATAAACCGGTAAAATTTCAGTATCAATAAATGATGTTACCATGTCAATGATCATTTGTTGTTCTTCGTTCAAATCTTCTGGAGTGAACGTGTCGTTATAGTTCATTTCTTTTACTAAGAATTCACCACCTTTCAATAAGTTTTTTACTTCTGATAATGTTTCGCTCATTTTTATTTATTTAAGATTTTTAAAATTTAATACAGCTTCCAAGTTTTACTCAGAATGATACAATAAAATTACAATGCATGCATTGAATTAACAAACGTTTGGTAAAAATGTTCAGTTAAGTATTTGTTATCAATTTTGTTACAAATTTGATAACACAATCAATCATATTTTAAATTATTTTTGTAATTAGAACTACGAAATTAATTCTAATGGCATCTTATAAACGAATTCCATTAAAACCATATCCAAATGGTTGGTATGTAATTGCACACTCGCGTGAAATAAAAAACGGCGAAATCATCACCAAACGATTTGCAGGAAAAGACGTAATACTTTTCAGAACTGAAAGCGGAAAATTAGCCATTACAGAGCCGTATTGTCCGCACATGGGTGGCCATTTTGGGTATGGTGGAAAAGTAGAAGGTGAAAGCATCAAATGTCCATTTCATCATTTTTGCTTTGATACCAAAGGTGATTGCACGGCAACTGGTTACGGTTCAAAACCATCTTCAAAATTAAAATTACCTACTTATTTTTCCGATGAAAAAAATGACTTGGTGTTAATATGGTTTGATGAAAAAAACAATGCGCCAACTTGGTTTGTGCCTCAAGAAGATTGGAAGGACTGGACAGAAGTTTTATTTGCTCAATATGATTTGAATTCGCATCCGCAGGAAACAACGGAAAACAGCGTGGATGTTGGCCATTTTTCTATTGTGCATGGCTACACTGGTGTGGAAACCTTGCACGAAATGGAAAGCCACAATCACTATTTATACGCAAAATATGCGATGCACAGAATTGCTGATTTTGTTGGAAAGAAAAAAAACATCAGAACTGAATTTAATGTGAATGTGCATGGCTTAGGTTACTCGTTTGTAAATGCTGAAATTCCTGAATTGGATTTTAAAATGCGAAATTTTGTGTTGCCAACACCAACAGATAATGGCAAGTTAAAACTAACGATAGGTGTTAGTATAAAAAAGTTAGAAAACAGAGCAAAAATTTCGCCGTTACTAAAAGTATTACCAAATAAATTAGCTACTGATTTAGTTTTAAAAAATACCTACAAAGGATATTGCCATGATGTAAGTCAGGATTTTAAAATTTGGGAAAACAAAATCTATATTGATCCACCAATATTAGCCAAAGGCGATGGTCCGGTTGCTCAATACAGAATGTGGGCACAACAATTCTATTATGATGATTCCATGCAGCCAAATTATGCAACGAATGCAATAGAATAAAAATTATTTTTATTACATGCACTTTATCTTTTCATTAGAAAATATCTCAATTTATTTTGTTTAATTTTGAGTATTCAAAATCACAAAATGAATAGAGAAGAAATTTTAAATGCTATCGATGAGAAATACAAAGCCATTGGACAAGATACTGACGTTCATTTATTAGGTTTATTGCATGCTGAACCTATTACCTATTGGAATTATATTAACGTAGATGCACTGCTTGGTTTACAAATTCAGCGCACTAAATTGCCTGATGAAATGATCTTCATTATGTATCACCAAATTAATGAGTTGTTATTTAAAATGATTTTATGGGAAATTGAACAAGTTGCATCATCAGCTACTGTTTCTACAGAAAAATTCTCTTTACATCTAAATAGAATTAGCAGATATTTTGATATGCTTTCATCGTCTTTTGATATAATGAAAGAAGGCATGGAAAGAGAACAATATCTTAAATTCAGAAATACCTTGACACCAGCCAGCGGTTTCCAAAGTGCACAATATCGCAAAATTGAATTTGCTTCTACTGAGTTAATTAATTTAATTGATTTCAGATTTAGAGCAACTATAGATCGCAACACACCTTTCGAACATGCATACGAACATTTATATTGGCAAGCAGCTGGCAAAGATTATAAAACTGGTAAAAAATCTACTTTGTTAAATAATTTTGATAAACGTTATTTGGAAGAATTTATAACGTTTATGAAAGAATACAACACTACAAATCTTTGGACAAAATTTAAAGGTTTACCTGAGGAAGATCAAAAAAATGATGAGTTAGTAAAAGCCATGCGTCACTATGATTACACCGTAAATATAAAATGGGTAATGGCGCATTTAAACGCAGCGAAAAAATACATTGGCGATGGTGATGCAACTGGTGGTAGCGAATGGCAAAAATACATGCATCCAAAATATCAGCGTAGAATTTTCTTTCCTGAATTATGGACGAAAGAAGAATTGGAAAATTGGGGAAATGAGGTGTAATTGAATAATAAAATAATGTAGTAATGAAAAAATGAAACCTTATAATTATGCTTGCTTCTATTCAACACAACGAACAAACTTACAAAGTAGATTTATCCAAACCAATTGATATTTCTTTGCCAATAAAAGTTGGTGGTGTAAAAGCATGGTATGTGGATGAACCAACGTTTGAGCCAGTAAAAATAGGCGATTGGATTGGTGAAGTGAAACAAGGTGGCTCTGTCAATTTCAGAAATGTATTTTTCAATCCACACGGACATGGCACGCATACTGAATGTGTTGGACATATAAGTAAAGAAGATTATTCTGTCAATAATAGTTTGAAACAATTTCATTTTATTGCGCAATTAATTTCTGTTTTACCAGATGAAATAAATGACGATTTTATCATTACAAAAAAAACATTGCAACCTTTTTTGGAAAACAATTCTACAGAAGCAATTATTATCAGAACACTTTCTAATTCAACTGAAAAAATAGATAAAAACTATTCTAATACTAATCCAGCTTTTATTGATGAAGAAGCGATGAAATATATCATATCAAAAGGAATTAACCACGTATTATTAGACACACCTAGCGTGGATAAAGAACAAGATGGCGGAAAATTATTGTCGCATCATGCATTTTGGCAATATCCTGAAAACACAAATACTTTCAGAACCATAACTGAATTAGTTTTTATCAAAGATGAAATTCCTGATGGAATTTATTTGCTAAATCTACAAGTAGCTGCTTTTGAAAATGATTCTGCACCATCACGACCTGTCTTATTTCAATTAATTTAATAAGATTAGACTTACTATTCCATTCAAAATTTAATTAGCTTAACAACTATTTTTTTTGTTTATTTGTTTTGATAATTTTTAGTAAAAAGAATGGATTTAAATCTTCAAAATAAATATGCATTAGTTTGTGGCAGCACACAAGGTATCGGCAAAGCTGTTGCAATAGAATTAGCAAAACTCGGTGCTACTATTATTTTATTGGCTCGAAATGAAGATGCATTAAAATCTACTTTGTTAGATTTAGATATTTCAAAAAATCAACAACACAAATATATTGTCGCTGATTTTTCGGATGCTGAAAATCTAAAAAAAACCATTGAAACATTTTTACAAAAAAATCCACCAATTCATATTTTAATTAATAACACTGGTGGTCCAGCAGCAGGTCAAGTATCTACTGCAACTACTGATGAATTTATTGCAGCGTTCAACAACCATCTAATTTGCAATCATATTTTAGCACAAGCAATTATTCCAGGAATGAAAGCAGAAAAATACGGACGCATTATCAATATTATTTCTACTTCTGTAAAACAACCTATACCAGGTCTTGGTGTATCTAACACCATTCGTGCTGCGGTTGCAAACTGGTCGAAAACATTGGCTGGCGAAGTTGCGCAATTTGGTATCACTGTAAATAATATTTTGCCTGGTGCAACAAACACCATTCGTTTGCAAACTATTTTTGAAAACAAAGCAACCAAAACCGGAAAATCTATTGACGAAATAAAGCAAGAAATGTTAGAAGAAATTCCTGCGAAACGCTTTGCAGAACCAAATGAAATTGCCAACGCCATTGCATTTTTAGCATCCCCAGCTGCTGCTTATATTAATGGAATAAATGTTCCTGTTGATGGTGGACGAACTGCTTGTTTATAATAAAAAATCATGTCAACTAAAATCATACATAATTATATTAACGGCGAATTAGTTGCTCCAAATTCCAATCAATATATTGATGTCATAAATCCTGCAACGGCTGAAGTGTATGCAGCATTACCTGACTCAGATGAAACCGATGTTCAACGTGCATACGAAGCATCAGCAACTGCATTTCCAAGTTGGTCAACATACACAACAGAAAAACGTTCTCAAATTTTAGTAAAAATCGCCGATTTAATTTTAATCAATTTAGATAAATTAGCATTAGCAGAATCTATTGACAATGGCAAACCTTTACAGCTTGCTAAAACTGTTGATATTCCACGTGCAGCAGCAAATTTTCATTTTTTCGGCACCGCTATTTTACATTTTTCCAGCGAATCACATTTCATGGAAGAAGGTGCAATCAACTATACACTTCGCCAACCTTTAGGTGTTGTAGGTTGCATTTCGCCTTGGAATTTGCCTTTGTATTTATTTACCTGGAAAATTGCACCAGCGTTGGCTGCTGGAAATTGCGTAGTTGCCAAACCATCAGAAATAACACCGATGACTGCTTTCCTATTATCAGAAATTTGTATCGAAGCTGGATTGCCAAAAGGTGTTTTAAATATAGTACATGGCTACGGTAACAAAATTGGAAATGCCATTGTTTCGCATCCAAAAATAACAGCGATTTCATTTACTGGTGGCACACAAACTGGCGCAGCTATTGCAAAAATTGCTGCACCAATGTTTAAGAAATTATCTTTAGAATTAGGTGGAAAAAATCCAACGATTATTTTTGCAGATTGCGATTATGAAAAAATGATTACAACTGTAATGCGTTCTGCATTTTCGAATCAAGGACAAATTTGTTTATGTGGTTCACGCATTTTTATTGAACGACCTTTGTACGAAAAATTTAAAAATGATTTTGTCAATAAAACAAATGAATTAATTATTGGTGATCCATTGGAAGAAAAAACAACTATTGGTGCTATTGTTTCAAAACAACATTTACAAAAAGTAATTTCTTATATCGATTTGTCAAAACAAGAAGGCGGAAAAATTATAGCTGGTGGAAATCAGGTAAAAATAAATGGCAGATGTTCGAACGGATACTTCTTAGAGCCAACAATTATTGAAGGTTTGACTTATGATTGCAGAACCAACCAAGAAGAAATTTTTGGTCCAGTTGTAACCATTATGCCATTTGATACCGAAGAAGAAGTGTTGCAATATGCAAATAGTACTACGTATGGTTTGGCTGCTTCTGTCTGGACAGAAAATTTAAGTCGCGCTCATCGAATAGCAGAAAATATAAAAACAGGAATTGTTTGGATTAACTGTTGGATGATTCGTGATTTACGCACACCATTTGGTGGTACAAAAAATTCTGGTGTTGGCCGTGAAGGTGGTTGGGAAGCATTACGTTTTTTTACGGAAGCAAAAAACGTTTGTATAAAATATTGAGTGAACGTTAAAAGTGATAAGTTATAGGTTCTACGACGAAAAAACATGAAAAATTTTATCTCAAATCTAGCATTACATCCTAAAAAAATATTTCTTTTTGATGCTATTGGAGCATTTGTAGCATCTTTATTTTTATGTTTGATTTATTTTATATTTTATAAAAACTTTGGACTGCCAAAACAAAGTATTTTATACTTAATGATTTTTGCAATTTGTTGTTGTCTATATTCGACATACTGTTACTACTTTATTCATTCAAATCAAAATAAATATATCAAAGGCATTATCATTGCAAATATTATTTATCTTATATTTACGATAGTACAAATCGGCTATTTTTATAATTACCTAAACATATCTGGTTGGATTTATTTTTGTTTAGATATAATGATTATAAGTTTTGTAATTTTTATAGAAATAAAAACATCTAAACACTTAAAGTAGAAAATAATGACAGAAAATATCAGCCATTCATCAAAAGCACCAGAACCAGTTGGTGCCTATCCACATGCAAGACGCGTTGGAAATTTATTATTTCTTTCTGGTGTTGGACCACGAGAAAAAGGTACTAAAAAAATTCCTGGTGTTGAATTGGATGAACAAGGAAATATTATTTCTTATGATATTGAAACGCAATGTCATTCTGTTTTTCAAAATATAAAATATATTTTGGAAGATGCAGGTTCTGACTGGAAAAACATTGTTGACGTAACAGTTTTTTTGACAAACATGAAAGCTGATTTTAAAACATACAATCGCATTTATGCTGAATATTTTAAAGATAATCAGCCATGCAGAACAACGATTGAAATTTTAAGCTTACCAACACCGATTGCCATTGAATTAAAAGTGATTGCTGTGATTTAAAGAAGTAAGTTATAGGTTATAAGTTATACGATTTTCTATTTCAATATAACTAACAACTTATAGCTAATAACTAATAACCTATAACTAATAACACAAACATGAGACAACCAATAAATTTCAAAAAATGGATCGATGAAAATCGTCATTTACTAAAACCACCAGTTGGAAATAAAGTCGTTTATGAAGACACTAATTTTATTGTAATGGTTGTCGGTGGGCCCAATTCAAGAAAAGATTTTCATTATAATGAAACTGAAGAATTTTTCTATCAGCTCGAAGGAAATATTGTAGTAAAAGTACAAGACGATGGCAAAATGGTTGAAGTTCCAATTCATGAAGGTGATATATTTTTGTTGCCGCCAAAAGTACCGCACAATCCGTGCAGACCAGCAAACTCTATTGGTTTGGTGATGGAATATAAACGAAACGAAACTCAAAAAGATGGTTTACTTTGGTTTTGCGAACAATGCAATCACAAATTGTATGAAGAATATTTTCCATTAGAAAATATTGCTACACAATTCCAAGGAATATTTAAAAAATTTTATGAAAGTGAAATTCTACGAACTTGTAAAAATTGTGGTCATGTAATGGAACCGCCGAAATGAGCATTTTAAAGATTGACATACACACACATATTCTACCTGAGAATATTCCAAATTGGAAAGAAAAATTTGGCTATGGTGGTTTTATTCAATTAGATCATTACAAACCTTGCTGCGCAAAAATGCTGCGTGATGACGGAAAGTTTTTTCGTGATATTGAAGAAAATTGCTGGTCGCCAGAAACTCGTATACATGAATGTAATCAACATCAAGTGAATGTACAGGTGTTGTCCACTATACCAATTATGTTTAGTTATTGGACAAAACCAGATGACTGTTTATCTGTTTCACAATTTTTAAATGACCATATTGCAAACATTGTTCAGCAATATCCAACAAAATTTATTGGTTTAGGAACTGTTCCAATGCAAGCACCTGATTTAGCTATTAAAGAATTAGAACGTAGTAAAAAAATTGGATTAGTTGGTGTACAAATTGGCTCCAATGTCAATCAAGAAAATTTAGGTGATGCAAAATTTGCGGATTTTTTTGTTGCATGCGAAGAACTGGAAATGGCAGTTTTTGTGCATCCTTGGGAAATGCTCGGTGAGCAACACATGCAGAAATATTGGCTTCCATGGTTAGTTGGAATGCCTGCGGAAATCTCACGCGCTATTAGTTCATTAATATTTTCAGGAACATTAGAACGCTTGCCAAAATTACGGATTGCATTTGCACATGGTGGTGGCTCGTTTCCATCAACCATCGGAAGAATTGATCATGGCTTTCACGCACGACCAGATTTATGTGCTATAGACAACAACGTTTCACCTAAAAATTACTTGAATAAAATCTATTATGATTCATTAGTGCACGAACCAATGATGCTGGATTATTTAGTAAAATTAGTCGGTGCCGACAGAGTCGCATTAGGTACAGATTATCCATTTCCATTAGGTGAATTAGAGCCAGGAAAATTAATTGAATCGATGAATTATGACGATACTATAAAAACAAGATTACTCTCAGGCACCGCTTTAGAATGGTTAAATTTGGATAAAAGCAAATTTTTATAAAAATTGATTTTAAAATAAAAATGAATTCAGAAAAAATAATTTATCAAAACAATGAAGCATTTGCACAGCAATTAGATAACGCTGATGCATTAGCAAAATATCGAAATCAGTTTCATTTTCCAAAAGATAATACTGGAAATACATTACTTTATTTTTGTGGAAATTCTCTTGGCTTGCAACCTAAAAATGTTCGTGCTTATATTGAGCAGGAATTGTTAGATTGGGAAAACTTAGGCGTTGAAGGACATTTTCATGCAAAGCATCCGTGGATGCCATATCATGAATTTTTGACTGAAAAAATGGCAAACATCGTTGGTGCAAAACCTATTGAAGTAGTCGTGATGAATACATTGACAGTGAACTTGCATTTAATGATGGTTTCTTTTTATCGACCAACAAAAACCAAATATAAAATCGTTATTGAAAAAAATGCGTTTCCGTCAGACCAATATGCAGTGCAATCGCAAATAAATTTTCATGGATTTGATTGTAAAGATGCTTTATTTGAATTAACACCACGCGAAAATGAAGATATTATTTTTACAGAAGATATTGAAAAAGTAATTGCAGAACAAGGCGATTCTATTGCATTAATTATGTTAGGTGGTGTGAACTATTACACTGGACAAGCATTCGATATGGAACGCATTACAGAAGTTGCACATCAAAAAAACATAGTTGTTGGTTTTGACCTGGCACATGCTGCTGGAAATTTATTATTACAATTACATGACTGGAATGTGGACTTCGCAGTGTGGTGCAGTTATAAATATTTAAACAGTGGTCCAGGTGGAATTGCTGGTTGTTTTGTGCATGAAAAACATGCAACAGATAAATCAATACCGCGCTTTGCAGGTTGGTGGTCGAATGATAAACAAAAACGATTTTTAATGCAACCAGAATTTAATGCAATCGATGGCGCAGAAGGTTGGCAGCTCAGCAATCCTTCTATTTTAGCAATGGCAAGCTTGCGCGCTTCGCTTGATATATTTGATGAAGTTGGAATGAAAAAATTATCTGAGAAAAGCAATCAACTAACTACTTATTTAGAATTTTTAATTAATGAACTAAAAAATGATGATATAGAAATTATCACACCAAAAGATACTAAGCAACGTGGTGCACAACTATCTATCAGAATAAAAAATAGCAACAAAAATTTCTTTCATCAACTAACAGCAACTGGTGTTGTTTGCGATTGGCGCGAACCTGATGTAATTCGTTTAGCGCCAGTTCCTTTATACAATTCATTTTTAGATGTGTATCAGTTTGTTCAAAAATTAAAATTGGTGTTATCATGAGTCAAAAAATAATTATTGTTGGTGCAGGTTTAACTGGTTCATTGCTATCTATCTTTTTAGCACGACGTGGTTTCAACGTTGAAATTTATGAGCGTCGTGCAGATATGCGAACAGCCAATATCAGCGCAGGAAAATCAATCAATTTGGCATTGTCTGTTCGTGGTATTCATGCACTCAAACAAGTTGGTTTGGATGCAGCAATTTTGAAACACGCTATTCCGATGTTAGGAAGAATGATTCATTTAGAAAATGGCGAAACGAGTTTACAACCTTACGGAAAAAATGAAAACGAATACATCAATTCTGTCTCTCGAAAAGACCTGAATGTAGTATTAATGAATGAAGCGGAAAAATTTCCGAATGTTACTTTTCATTTTAATATGCGCTGTACTGGAATGAATTTACAAAATGGCGAGGCAACATTTTTCAATGAGCTTACTCAAACAAATCATTCTGTTATTGGTGATACGGTGATTGGTTCTGATGGTTCTGCTTCAGCTATTCGCATGGAATTTTTAAAATCTGGATTTTTTAATTTCTCACAACAATATGAAAATTATGGTTATAAAGAATTAACGATTCCAGCATCTGAAAATAAAGGTTTTCGTATTGAAAAAAATGCGCTACATATTTGGCCTCGTGGTTCGTACATGATGATTGCATTGCCAAATGAAGATGGTGATTTTACTTGCACATTATTCATGCCTTTTAAAGATGGAAATAAAAATCTTTCTCAATTAAAAACAAAAGAAAATGTAACCGAATTTTTCAATGAAGTGTTTGCAGATGCTGTGCCAAACATGCCAACTTTGTTAGATGATTTTTTTGCAAATCCAACAGGAAATTTATTGACTGTAAAATGTTTTCCATGGCATATAAACGACAAAGCCATTTTATTAGGTGATGCTGCACATGCCGTTGTTCCGTTCTTCGGACAAGGCATGAATTGTTGTTTTGAAGATTGTTATAATTTTGATTTATTAGTAGAAAAACATGGAAATAATTGGTTAACTATTTTTGAAGAATTTGGAAAATTGCGAAAAGAAAATACAGATGCGATTGCAGATTTAGCCGTAGAAAATTTTGTAGAAATGCGCGATTTGGTTGCCAATCCAACTTTTATGCTTAAGAAAAAAGCCGATGTTTTATTGGAAGAAAAATTTCCTGACTATTTTATTTCAAAATATGCAATGGTTACTTTTCATCGTTTGCCATATGCAGTTGCTAAACAACGCGGACAAATACAAGATAAAATCTTGATGGAATTGTGCAGTAAAATAACTACTATTGAAGAATTGAATTTAGAGAATGCGATTTCAAAAATAAAAGATGAATTTAGAAGAAATGAAATCAAAGAAAAGATTGAGTTAAATGATTAAAATAAAAAAAATGCGATATTTTATCTTGCTACTTTCTCTGGCTTTATCTTTTGTAAATAATAATGCTTACAGTCAAGGTAAAACAGAAAGCGATTTGAAAATCATGATAGATGATATTATCTTCAATCATTTAAAATATAAACCGACTAATGATAGTTTTAGTGTTTCAAAGCGAATAATCATAAACGATTATATCGATCCAAATCCATATCCACTAATTGCATTAAATGGAGTTCCAATTCATCCAGACAGTATCTATTATACATTGAATAAAATATCAATGAAAGATGTGTACTTTGTAAAAATTTTATTAAAAAAGAATGCTACGGTTATGTATGGTTCAAAAGGTATAAATGGTATAATTCTAATATCAACAGAAATATCATCCAATCAAAAATCATCAAAGAAAAAAAGAAAGAACAAATAAAAAAAAATGAAAGACTACAAAAAATATTACATCATTAACGAAACACCAGACCAAGTGTATATTGCATTAACAAATCCTGTTACTTTAGAGCTTTGGACTGGTGAAGAAGCAGTAATGAGTACAGAACCAGGCACGGAATTTTCTTTATGGAATGGCGACATCGTTGGAAAGAATTTAGAATTTGTGGATGGTAAGAAAATAGTTCAGGAATGGTATTTCGGCGAGCAAGAACCTGCATCTATTGTAACTATTATTTTGCATGAAGACAAACAGCGAACTTCTGCAGAATTACGACAAACAAACATTCCTGATGAAGATTACGATGACATTGTAAATGGCTGGAATGATAGTTATTTCGGTGCTTTACAAGCATTTTATGATATTTAAATAAAATAAAAATGCAAGAAGAACCAATAGGTTTTAATCCAAAAATATTAGAAGAATTGGTCACTTTTAAAATGCCGTTTGGAAAATACAAAGACACCATCATTTGTGACATTCCATCATTTTATTTAGAATGGTTTATTCATCGCGGAAAATTACCAGACGGAAAACTCGGAATGTTATTATCAACTATGTACGAAATAAAAACGAATGGTTTAGATGATTTACTAAAACCACTTAAAGCAAAAAACAGTAAATATAACAAATGAAACATCTACTTAAATTCTAAGTTAAATATTTAGAAAATTAGATGTTCCAAATGCACCTATAAAACAATAAATATATCAGATGAAATCAGCTTCTTTAAGCGACGTAAAAAACGAGCTCGGTCATTTAGATAAAAATGAATTGACGGAATTATGTTTGCGCTTGGCTCGTTATAAAAAAGAAAATAAAGAACTGCTTTCCTATTTGCTATTTGATGCAAATGATGAAGAAAATTACAAAAACAACATCAAACTATTAATCGATGAAAACTTTGAAGCGATTACACAAACGAATTTATATTTGGTAAAAAAGAGTTTGAGAAAAATACTGCGCATCGCCAATAAACACATCAAATATTCGCAAAATAAAGAGACAGAAATTGATGTATTAATTCATTTTTGTTCCGTTTTAAATCATTCAAAAATACCATATAAGACAAATAAAGTTTTGAATAATTTATACAATAGTCAACACAAAAAAATAAATACTTGCCTACAAACATTGCATGAAGATTTACAATATGATTTTCAAAAAAAACTAGATGAATTAAGCTGATTTTTCAAAGAAGTTATCCATACTTGTTTATTTTACTCACTCAAAATCTTGAATTTCTCGAATTATATTTGTTTCATGGCAGATGATGTAGTAAAAGAAAAAGTAAAACGTACTAAAAAAGCTCCTATTCAAGAAGAAGCAGTTGAAGACAATTCGCCTGCGCCAATTATTGATGCAGAAACTGTAAAAACCGCATTCGGTTTGTTTTTCTTATTTGTTTCCATCGTTTTGTTTGTAGCTTTTTTTTCGTATTTATTTACATGGAAAGATGACCAAGATAAAGTAATGAATTTTTCCTGGAAAATCATTTTCAGTAAAGAAGCAATCGTAGAAAATAAAATGGGTCGAATTGGTGCATATTTATCGCATCTATTTTTCTATGATTTTTTTGGAATTGCATCCTTTATTGTTCCGTATATCTTTTTTGCAATTGGTGTAAATATTACGTTTAAAGAAAAAATATTTCGAATTACAAAAGTATTTTTTACCTGTTTATTTTGGTTGATTTTTATTGCTACGCTGGCTACTTTTATTTTTCCAAATGCAAGTTTTCCGTATGGTGGTGGTTTAGGAAAAAATAATTATGAATGGCTTTCTACTTTTATTGGCAATTTAGGATTAGGCATTTTATTAGCCATCATTGGATTCTCATTTTTAGGTTTTAATGTGCGAGATACATTTTTAAAGTTTAAAACATGGAAACAACAATGGCAAGAAAAAAGAAGATTACTTGCTCTAGAAAAAGAAGTGTATAAAAATTCTAAAATCGAAAATGATATTGATGAATTTTATAAAGAAGATGAATTAATAAAAGAAGATGGTTACGAAATGGAAAGCATCATTCCTGCAGAAATAGAATTACCAACACCACATTTTGATGACAAAACATTTGAAATAATTAATGAAAATGATTCAAACCCAGAAATAATTCTTCCAGAAATAAAACCGATTGACGAAAAATATTTGGAAATGGAATTGGTAGAAAAACCAGTTGATGACACCAATGAGATTGAATTAGAAAATCCAACTTTAATAAAACAAAAATCTGTTAAAGAAGATGATATTGATTTAGAAATTGAGGAATTACAAGCATTTGGAACTGCTAACTCAGCAGATTTATTAGCAGCAAATACTATAAAAAGCACTACTGAAATAAATCCTGCAACACAACGTGCGCTCGAACATTTTGGCTTAGATACAGAATTCGATCCAAAATTGGAATTATCTGACTACAAATATCCACCATTATCATTAATGGAAGATCATGGTAGCGGACAAATAGAAATTAACAAAGAAGAGCTCGAAGCTAATAAAAATCAAATTGTTCAAACATTGTTGAATTACAATATTGGCATCGATAAAATAAAAGCAACTGTTGGTCCGACTGTTACGCTGTATGAAATTGTTCCAGAAAAAGGCGTGCGTATTTCTAAAATTAAAAACTTAGAAGATGACATCGCGTTGAGTTTGGCTGCGCTTGGTATTCGTATCATCGCACCCATTCCTGGTCGAGGCACCATTGGTATTGAAGTGCCAAATGTAAAGAAAAGCATCGTCTCGATGAAGTCGATGATTAATGGCGAAAAATTCCAAAAATCAGATGCTGATTTGCCAATTGCGTTAGGCAAAACCATTTCGAACGAAGATTTTGTTGTTGACTTAGCAAAAATGCCTCACTTATTGATGGCTGGTGCTACTGGTCAAGGAAAATCAGTTGGTTTAAATGCGATTTTGGTTTCTTTATTATACAAAAAACATCCAGCAGAATTAAAATTTGTTTTAGTCGATCCGAAAAAAGTAGAATTGAATTTGTATAAATTAATTGAGAATCATTATTTGGCGAAATTGCCAAATGAAGAAGATGCCATTATTACGGATAACAAAAAAGTAATTTACACCTTGAATGCTTTGTGCATCGAAATGGATCAGCGTTATGAATTACTCAAAACTGCTCAGGTTCGACAAATCAAAGAATACAATCAGAAATTTTTGGCGCGACAACTTAATCCAAACAATGGTCACCGATTCTTACCATATATAGTTTTAGTTGTCGATGAATTTGCCGATTTGATGATGACTGCAGGAAAAGAAGTAGAAGTTCCGATTGCACGTTTGGCTCAATTGGCGCGCGCAATTGGTATTCATTTGGTGATTGCAACACAACGACCTTCGGTAAATATTATTACTGGAACCATTAAAGCGAATTTTCCAGGTAGAATTGCTTTCAAAGTAACAGCAAAAGTAGATTCACGCACAATTTTAGATGCAAGTGGTGCCGATCAATTGATTGGTCGCGGTGATATGCTTTTATCTCAAAGTGGTGAACTCACACGTTTGCAGTGTCCATTTGTGGACACACCAGAAGTAGAACGCATTGCAAAATTTATTGGTGATCAACGCGGTTTTGCTACATCTTACGAGTTGCCTGAATACATCGATCCAAAAGATAAAGACAATAATAGTGGTGATCGTTTCATGGATTTAGGAAATCGAGACGAATTATTTACCGAAGCAGCACGCTTAATTGTGCGCAATCAAATTGGTTCTACATCATTAATTCAACGAAAATTAGCACTTGGCTACGCACGTTCTGGTCGTTTAATGGATCAATTGGAAGCAGTTGGCATCGTTGGTCCAAACGTTGGCAGCAAAGCAAGAGAAGTATATGTAAAAACTGACGAAGAATTGGAACGAATTTTGCAAGAGATTGGTGAAAAATAATTTCAAGCTATAAGTTATAGGTTATAAGTTACAGCTAAAATATTCTATTTTAGCGTTTTACTTTTTTAATATCAACCAAATAACTTATAACAAATAACAATTAACTCAAATAAACGATGATATACCTTTTTTCATTTTTAACTTTTTTCTTATCTATTTTCGGAATACAAACGGATAGCAAAACTTTGAATGATCCGAAAGCGAAAACCTTATTGGATAATGTAAGCAAAACGTATAAAGGTTTTACTTCTATTGATGCAAAAATTTCATTAGTAACGGAAAATCCGCAAGCCAATAAAACCACTACACAAAATGGAAGTGTTTATATTAAAGGCGAAAAATATAAGATTGATATGGGTAAGCAAGAAGTGTATTGCGACAATAAAAGTGTTTGGACCTATTTGAAAGATATTAACGAAGTTCAAATCAACGATTATGAACCAAATAAAGAAGACATTACACCATCAAACATGTTTACCATTTACAAAAATGATTTTAATTACATGATGAATGGTGAAGAAGTTATTGACAAGGCAACTTGTTCAATTGTTGATTTGATGCCAAAAGATAAAAGCAAACCGTTTTTTAAAGTTCGTATATGGATTGACAAAAATGCAAAATACATTAAACGAATGAAAGCATTTGATAAAAACGGAAATCGATATACTTATAATGTTACTTCATTTAATTCAAAAGCAGGTTTAGATGATAATTTTTTTAAATTCGATGCTACCAAACATCCAGGTGTGAAGGTTGAAGACTTGCGATTATAATTTATTTCTTTTTCTATTTTCAAAAAAAATTTGTTTAAATTCATTGTATGCTTGAATTTAATTTTGATTTATTTCCAGAACTTATTACCGAACGATTGGTTTTGCGACCACTTACTTTAGATGATGCTCCATCTTTATTTGAATTAAACACCAATGATGATGCATTAAAATATTTAGGTTTTTTACGGATGCATTCTGTTAATGATGCTATCAAAAAAATAGAAAAAATCACAGAAGATATAGCTACAACAGATTGCATGTATTGGGCAATTTCTACTAAAGAAAATTTAGAATTAATTGGCACTATTTGTTTATTTCATTTTAAAAAGCAACATCATCGTGGTGAAGTTGGTTATATGTTGCATCCAAATTTCTGGCGAAAAGGAATTTTGCAAGAATGCATGCATGCTGTTTTAGATTATGGTTTTAATGTGTTGAACTTTCATTCTTTAGAAGCTATTGTTGACCCAGAAAATGCGGCAAGTATTGGCTTACTCGAGAAAAATAAATTTGTACGTGAAGCATATTTCAAAGAAGATTTTTACCAAGATGGAAAATTTAATGATACTGCAATTTATTCTTTATTAAAATCTAATTGGAAGAAATAAAGTGAAGGTGAAAGTGTAGTGGCGCATTACATGGGTCATGTTCATTCAAGTTTCAACAAATTAATATCACTAAGTCGCACTGAGAAAGAATAGAGAAAAAGAATGTGTGTAATATGGTATAATTTTGCTGATTTATATAACTCAGTGAAAACTCCTTGTAACTCTGTGATATTTTTTTGCATAAAAAAAGCCACCGCAAATGCGATGGCTTTCTATATAAATAGTAATGTTTTTTTTTATTGCAAGATGATTTTTTTGTTCGTTTGCTTCTCACCTATTTTTAATTGAATTAAATAAGCACCTTTTGGTTCATTTTCTAAATTAAATTGTTTAGAAAATTCTCCTGTGAAATTTTGTATAATTTCTGCTTGAACAATTCTTCCAGAAATATCAAAAACCGTTAGCATTGGTGTACCTTTTTCGTTTGATGCAAAATCAACCGTAATTTTTCCGTTGCTTGGATTTGGTGCAATAATAAATTTATCCGCAATTAATTCTGTACTGATTGGTTTTTTAATTTCAATTGGTGCAGCAACATCTGGTGTAATTTTATACAATGTATATTCTTTAATAGGACAACCACAATCACATTTTTCTCTTTCTTTTTTGATGTTGTTAATGGCTTGCAACTTATCTTCTAAACCAAAATACAATTGTTTAGCAGTTGGCAAATCCGACAAAGCTGTAACTGTAGTTTTTCCAGTTTCATCTGTTTTAGAAATTGAAATTGGTGTTTTATCTTTTATTAATATGTCTGTTTTATCATCAGCAAAAATCCAATGTTCGCCATCAGCTTTCACACTTTTTTCTAATTTAAAATTAATTGCTTCTGGTTTTTTACCAAGTGTAACTTTTGTAGAATATGTTACACCAATTCTCACATAACTTAATGTTATTGCATTACCTAAGTCATAGTTAGCAACTTGTGTAACTAAATCAGATTTTTTCAAAACTGCAACACCATTTACGGCAGTAATGATATCATTTTCTTTCAATCCAAATTTCTTCGCAGCGCCATTTTCAAACAATTCTGTAATCTGCGCGCCATTTGTATCATTGCTTATATAATCGCTTATAGTAACACCTAAAAAACCTGTATTTTTAGCAAATGTAACAGATAAAAAAATAAGTAATAAAGTAGAAAGTAAAAATTTTTTCATGATGAAAAATTTTAAATGATAAATTAATTTTTTGCAAGATAGCGAAAAAATATGCAGATAAATTTCTTAAATTTTATAAAAAAATGTTAATGCAAGAATATGCGCTTACTGATTTGTTTTTCACCAATTTTTAATTGAATTAAATATTCACCTTTTGGTTGATTTGTAAGATTAAATTGCTTTGTAGATTCTCCAGAAAAATCTTGCAACACTTCTGTTTGCACCACACGACCAACAATATCAAATATAGACAGTTGCATAATATCTTTTAGTTCAGAAATAATTTTTACAGAAAACTGACCCGTTGAAGGATTTGGATATACAGAAAACACATCTATATTTAAATCAGTTTGTGATAGTTGTTTTTTCTCTTTCTTTGGATCTTTCGCTTCTTTGATATAAACAATTTCTTTTGTCTTACAATTGCGTTTTGCTTGGTCTTCTTTGATGCGTTTTATACCTTCAACTTTATCATTAATATCTAAAAAATATTGTGGCACTTCTTCATTTTTATAAATAGTGCCAACTATCCAAGTATCTGTTTTACCAGTTGAATCTGATTTAGAAATTGAAACTGGAGTATTGTCATCACGCAATAAAATATCAGTTTTATCATCTTTAAAAAACCAATGTTCGCCATCTTTTTTAATTGATTTTTTTATGTTATAAGTGCGTTTTGTTCCTTTATAACCTAAATAAATTTTTAAAGATTCTACTTTTCCATTTCTAATAAAATCAATTAGCACCAAGTCGCCCCAATTATAAGCATCCAATTCATTAACTAAATCATCTGTTTTTAAAATAGGTTTTGTATTTATTTTTGTGATAATATCATTTTCTTTCAAGCCATATTGCTTGGCTGCACCATCATCAAAAACATTGACCACTTGCACGCCAGTAATTTTTTTATTTGTATAATTATATATAGAAATTCCTAAATAACCTGGATTATTGGCACTGATTTTGGTTATATAACCGAAAAGTAAAAGAAAAAATAAAAGAAAGCGCATAAACCTTGCTTAAATTTGTAAGTCTAACAAAAGTAATGCATTATTTGTAAATCAAAATTATTTCTTTATTTTTAACCATTAATTAGTAACTAAAATTAGGTATGAGCAAGTCGATTTTTCTAATGAGTTTTTTTATAGTAGCATTTAATTATACTTCTTTTGCTGAAGAAAATTGGAAATTAGAAAAAAACAAAGATGGCATTAAAATTTGGACACGCAAGCCAGCCAATTCAAATTTAAAAGAATATCAAGGAAATGCAATTATACAAACAAGTGTAGATAAATTAGTAGCAATTTTCAAAAATCCAAAAACATATCAAAAATGGATGTATAAAATTCCTGAAGGTGGAATTAAAGTGATAAAAAAAGTAAACGATAATGATTTTTATGTTCAAATTATTATGAGTGCACCATTAATTAAAAGTAGAGAATCATTAGTACATTTGACCATTTTACCAGCAGATGACAAAGGTTGTGTTTTAGTCAATATGGAAGGTGCGCCAACTTTATTGCCACCAAATGATAATTATGTTCGTATTGAAAAAATGAAAGCTTTCTGGAAGTTTGTGCCATTGCCAAATGGAAAAGTAGAAGTAACGCATCAAGCATTGAGTTCTGTTGGTGGAAATATTCCAGATGCATTTGTGAATTTAGCGATTGCAGATGCGCCATTTTCGATGATTTCGAAATTGAAAGAAATGGTTAAATAGTCTGCACTGAAAATCCTAATTTCTTCAAGTCATTCCAAAATAACGGATACGATTTTGCCACCACATTTGGTTCTTCAATTAAAATAGATTTTGTTTTTAAACACAAAGGTGCGAAAGCCATTGCCATGCGATGGTCTTCGTAAGTAGCAATAGATGTTGTGTGGTGTGAGTGGTGTGAGTGGTGTGAGTCGTTTGTCGTAGTCATATCTAAACTAAGTTGCCAATGATTACTATCTATTTCAGTTAATGAAGCTAACTTTAATTTTTTCAATTCATTATCTAATGCAGCAATACGATCGGTTTCTTTGATGCGTAATGTTTGCAAACCACCACAATTCATTTCAATTGAGGAAGCAGCACAAAATGTAATTACAGTTTGTGCAATATCTGGACATTCAATAAAATCAAAATTATACAATCCAAAATCTGGTTTTCGTACTTTATTGAGCACAATTGCATTTTCATTCCAGGTGGTTTCCACTCCAAAACTATCTGCAATTGCTGCAATTATAGCATCGCCTTGTAACTGTTGATTTGTTAAACCTTTCAATTCAATTTCTGCTTGTTCTGACAAAATTGCAATAGAATAAAAATAGGTTGCAGCACTCCAATCTGCTTCAACATAATATTTTTTCGGTTGATAATTTCCACTTCTCACTACAATTTTATTATCGACAAATGAAGTTTCGACGCCAAAATATTCCATTATTTTTAAGGTCATTTTTATGTACGGAAATGAGACAATAGTGCCAATTAATTCAAGCTCTAAACCATTTTCTAAGGTTGGTGCAATTAATAAAAGTGCTGTAATGTATTGAGATGAAGTATCTGCTGGCAAGGTCACATTTCCACCTTTCAATTTTTTTCCTTTGATTTTTAGTGGTGGAAATCCATCTTTATTTTCATACGAAATATCTGCGCCTAATTGTTGCAATGCATTTACTAAAATTTTTATGGGTCGAAGTTGCATACGTTCGCTGCCAGTTAAAACTACTTCGCAACCTTCTTGTGTAGCTAAAAATGCAGTCAAAAATCTAAACGTAGTGCCACCAGCACCAGCATCTAAAACGGTACTTTCAGATTGCAATAATTGCTGCATAAACACGGTGTCATCAGCATTTGATAAATTTTCGATTTCAATTTGATTCCTACAAAGTGCATTGATGATTAAGACACGATTACTGATACTTTTGGAACCATTTAAATAAATTGTTCCTTTTATAAAATTAGAAGTAGGTGGTTTTATTAGATATTTTTCCAAGTAGAAAGTGTTAATGATTAAAAAGTCAATTAACTGAATTTATTTAAATTTCTCTCTATTCATTTTCCAAATAACCATAGCACCACCAATCGTTACAAATGGAAATGCCAATAAATATAAAATACCAGTATTTAGACTTTTTGCATATTCTGAATGTGAAGCAGCTGCTTTACACATCGGACATTGTGCATATGAATTAGTTGCCAATACAACTAAAATCAAAAGTAATATAAGTGAAATTATCTTTTTCATGTGTGTAGTAAAATTACAAAATAAGGTACAATAAAAATGGAAATTATTGTTAAGGTTTGAAACTTATCAATAATAAGGAGCCATGAATACATAAACTAATACACCTGAAATAGCAACATATAACCACAATGGGAAAGTAAATTTTGCCCATTTTTTATGTAAAACAAAATTATTCTGAAATGCAAACGAAAATGTTTTTAGAACAAAAGGCAAGACAATTGTAGATAGAATGATATGTGATATCAGAATGAAAAAATAAACATATCGGATTTTTCCAACACCTAAAAACTTACTGTCTTCTGCGTTTAAAGTATGATAAATAACATACGATGTTAAAAATACACAAGACAAAATCAATGCACTCAACATCGCAAATCGATGTGCGTTTGATTTTTTATTTTTAATAAAAAACAACCCTAGAAGTAAGCAAATAGTTGTACCTGAGTTTACAAACGCATTAAATTTTGGAAAGAAAGATAAATTTACAGTGCTAGTAATTTCTGGTGGTGCAATTTTTAGCATAGCTATCACTAAAGCTGGTACAGCAATCGAAATAACTGCAATAACTATATTGATTGTTTTTGTAGGAGTATATTTTAGAAATGACATAGGAATATTTTTATAGAAGTGAAAATGTAAAAACAGTTAATCAACTATTTTGTTTTCACTTTCATGGGAACATTATAGCTGGCCAACAATACTTTTACTGCATCCATTAACTGTTTAACTTTTAAAGAATCAGTACCGTTATAAAATCCACGAATTTGCCCTTCTTTATCTATGATAGCAATTTTCTCGTCATGAATAAAATCTGTCGGTCCACCATCACCTTGTGTTGCAGTAATAAAATAGCCATTGCGTGCCATTTTATAAATTTCCATCTTATCACCAGTTAATAAAAACCAATTTTTAGAACTGATATTATTATCAACAGCGTATTGAAATAATTGTTTTACAGAATCTGTTTCAGGATCTACTGTATGTGATAAAATTTGAACGTCTGGTTCATCATTAAACTCTTCTTGCACTTTTTTCATATTTTTATGCATATCAATACAAATGGTCTTACAAGTTGTAAAAAAGAAATCTACCAGTAAAATTTTACCACGCACACTATCTTTAGTAATTGTATCGCCTAATTGATTTATAAATTTGAAATCTGGAATATGGAAATATGCTGTATCTACAAACTTCCTTCCTTTTGAATCTTCATTTTCAAAAGGACTTCTAGGTCCATAAATAGGTAAAACATGCTGCGTATCGAGCTTAGGTGCATCTTTATGTAAACGCATAAAGACCAACAAAAAAATTACTGGAAAAACAAACAAAAGTAGAATGGATAAAAAAAACGGTCTGTTATTTTTGGAAGAATTCATTAGTATTTAATTACTAGATTACTTTATTAGGTAAAGTAATTTGTGTAAATAATTACCTTCAACACCAAATGCAATAATTGCCCAAAGAAGAAAAAATAAAGGCAATCCAAGTGACAACATAAAAACACGTTTTTCATATTTTAGGTGCATAAATTCACCAATAATAAAAAATGCTTTTGCAATAGATGCGATTGCATAAAATGGATTCATAATCCACTTTGGCAAATGTGGTCCGAGTATCAAAGCTGCTGCCACTTCTACTACTGTAACTATTGATAAAATAACAGTTACTTTCCAAACACCAGCTACTTGTGCTTTATACTCTTCTTCTGTTAATTGATGATCGCTCATGATATATTTTAATTAGATTTTTATTGAATTGGTTATTAATGAATTTTATTACATTAAGTAAAAAGCTAAGAATACGAATACCCAAACTAAATCTACAAAGTGCCAGTACAAACCTAATTTTTCAATCATTTCATAGTGCCCACGTTTCTCAAAAGTACCATTAGCTGTTGCAAAGAAACCCCAAATATTTAAGCAAACACCAGTAAATACGTGGAATCCGTGAAAACCTGTGATACCAAAAAACAAAGCACCAAAAGCAACTGGACCAGGTGAAAACATAGGTTTTCCTTGTTCGTGTATATTCCAAAGTGTTGTTAAACCATCTTTACCTTCATAAAAAACATTATAAAACGGACGCATACCTTCAGCTAACAAATGTTGCCATTCCCAAGCTTGACAACCTAAAAATGCAGCACCACCTAAAATTCCCCAAAACATCCAATACATTACACCATTTTTATTCATTCTATGTCCTTCTTGTACTGCACGTACAACAAAAACTGAACTCATAATCAAAATAAATGTCATGATGGAAACGAAACCCATTGGAATTTTATGGTGGCCCATAAAAGGCATTGCATTAAAAACATCATTTGGATTTGGCCACCATTTGTGCCCCAATCTTAAGCATGCATATGCTATTAAGAATGCTGAAAATGTAAATGCATCAGACAATAAGAAATACCACATCATGGTTTTTCCGTAGCTAATATTCATCGGTGACTTTTCACCACCTTCACCATTATCAGGCGTTGGTAATTGATGTGCTGTATGATGCTCTTTTATTTCTAAAACTTCTGCCATTGGTTGAGCTTTATTCGATTAATGATTTAAATTTAAAGATAGAAAAATAAATAAATACAACCACAACAAACCCATAAAATGCCAATACATAGACAATAGATCAGTTCTAATTGCAAATTTTCCTTTTTGTGAATTTTCTAATTCTGAAATAATATCGTTGCTTGTTGGTTGACGTAACTTAAATAGCGAACGAGTAGTTGCGACTATCATGAAAAGTAATCCACAAAAAACATGTAATGCATGAAATGCTGTAATTACATAAAAGAATGGACCCGCTGGATTTGGATTATAGGATAAATAAATACCTTGATTTGTTAATTGAGTCCAACCTGTCACTTGAAAAACACAAAATAATATACCTAAAAATGTAGTCGTAAATAATCCAGCTGCTGACATTATCTTATTTCCTTTTTTATTAGAAATATGTGCAACTATTAGAGACATACTGCTTAACATTATCATTAAGGTTGAAACGTTGAAAATTGATGGCATTGTGAATGCTGACCACGCGCCACCTGCGCCTTTACGCACAATAAATGCACTTGTAAAACCACCAAATGTCATCATAATAGAAACAATTGCCATCCACATAGTGAAACGTTGTGCACCTTGGTTGCCAAATTTTGTCTTATTATATGTTACAGTCAAACTCATTAAATTTTATCTAATACTAATGCTAAAAAAACAACTGGCAAATAAATAAAGGAAGCAAACATAAGTTTTCTTGCACTTTTATCTGACAAATCAGTTGCTAACTGAATACCTGCACTTAGAAAATATATTCCAGCAATTAAGGATACAATTAAAGAAGCAATTCCTGAAATATTTAATATAAATGGCAAAGCACTAACTGCTAATAAGCCAATTAAATATGGAATATTTTGCAGAGCTGTATTACGAGTTTTGCCTTCATTTGATGGCAATAAAAAATAGCCAGCTTTTTTATAGTCTTCATCTAATAACCATGCGATAGACCAAAAATGTGGTATTTGCCAAAAGAATTGAATAGTAAATAAAACAATACCAATGGTACCAATGGTACCAGAAGCAGCTGTGTAACCAATTAACAATGGAATAGAACCAGGAATCGCTCCGATAAATACTGAAACAGGACTTATTCTTTTAAATGGTGTGTATATGAAAGCGTACGAAATCAATGCTAATGCACCTAATAAACCACTTAAAGTATTAAAATAAAACGCTAAAATAAGAATACCACTTACACCAGTAATACCTGCTACAATATATGCTTCAACTAGTTTCATTCTTCCAGCTGGTAATGGACGATTTTGTGTTCTTGTCATCAATTTATCTAAATCTTTTTCAATAATTTGATTTACTGTATTAGAAGATGCAGTTACTAAAAATCCTCCGAGGAATAAAAAAAATACATTTGACCAAATTATTGCTGCATCTATTGTCAATAGATAAGACATAATAGCTGAAAAAACAACTAATAATGAAAGTCTTAACTTTGTCAATTCCATAATATCTTTCAACTTTAGTGAAAGAACTTTAAAGAAAGACAACTGACTATTATTTACAACTTTTGTATTCATTTTAGATAGTATACTTTTAATCTTTTAATGGTCTGCTTCTGTTTTTTCTTTATCTGTTAGCGGAACATTTTGTGGAATAAAGTCAGATTCGTTACCTGGTCTGCTATAATCGTATGCCCATCTGTGAACTTCTGGAATATCACCATGCCAATTACCGTGAATGCCTTCTACTGGTGAAGTCCATTCTAATGTATTTGCATTCCACGGATTTTGAGTTGATTTTTTACCTTTAAAAATACTCCAAAAGAAATTTACTAAAAATAAAAACTGAGCAAAAAACACTATAATAGCAGCAATACTAATTACTTTATTCATACCATTGAAAACTGCAAAAATTTCAAAGTTATTATTAGTATAATATCTACGTGGAACACCTGCTAACCCTTGGAAATGCATTGGCCAAAATATTAAATAAGAACCAACGAATGTAATTGCAAAATGTATATACGCAAGATTTGTGTTCATCATTCTTCCAAACATACGTGGAAACCAATGATAGATTCCTGCGAACATACCAAAGAATGCTGCAATACCCATTACAATATGGAAATGTGCTACTACAAAATAGGTGTCATGCAATTGTATGTCAATTGTTGAATTACCTAACCAAATACCTGTTAAACCTCCTGAAATAAACATTGAAACAAACCCAACAGCAAAAATAAATGGTGGTGTAATATGTAAATTTCCTTTCCAGATAGTAGTAATCCAGTTAAATACTTTTACAGCAGAAGGAATTGCAATTAATAAGGTAAAAAATGTAAATACAGACCCTAAGAACGGATTAATACCTGCCATAAACATATGGTGAGCCCAAACAATGAAACCTAAAATTGTTATACCTAAGATAGAAAAAATCATTGCTTTGTAACCAAAGATTGGTTTACGAGCATGAACAGCTAGAATTTCGGAAACCATACCCATTGCTGGTAAAATAACGATATAAACTTCAGGATGTCCCAAGAACCAAAACAAATGTTGAAATAAGATTGGCGAACCACCAGCATAAGGTTGAGGAACACCTCCAATTACTATATGTGATAAATAGAAACTTGTTCCTAATGTTCTATCGAATATAAGTAATACTACTCCTGAAACCAATACTGGGAACGATAAAATACCTATGATTGCAGTAAAGAAAAGAGCCCAAACAGTTAAAGGCATTTTAAATAAGCTCATACCTTTAGTACGCATATTTAAAATAGTTGAAACATAATTTAAACCGCCTAATAATGTAGAAACTACGAATAGAACCATCGCTAATAACCAAAGTGACATACCATCACCAGAACCAGGTGATGTTTGAGGCAAAGCACTTAGTGGTGGATAAATTGTCCAACCTGCAGAAGCTGCACCTGTTGGTAAAAAGATAGATGCAAACATAATAATACCTGAAATAACAAAGAACCAATAAGATAATGCATTCATTAAAGGAGAAGCCATATCACGTGCACCTATTTGCAATGGAATTAATACGTTTGCGAATGTACCACTCAAACTAGCAGTTAATACAAAAAACACCATGATGGTACCATGCATAGTAATTAATGAATAGTATGCTTCAGGATTTAATTTTCCATCAGTGTACCATGCGCCAAACATTCTTTCTAAAAATGGAAAAGTTTCATCAGGCCAACCTAATTGTATACGAAATAAGACAGAAAATAAACCACCGATTACTGCCCAAATCATTCCAGTAATCAAGAATTGTTTTCCAATAGTTTTGTGGTCTAAACTGAATATATATTTAGAAATAAAAGTTTCTGTATGATGATGACCTCCGTCGTGACCATGTGCAGTTGTATGAGCATGTTGTTCGGTTACAGTATGTAAAGTTTCCATATAAAGGATTTTGAGTGCTTAATTTTTAAAATTATTTTTTTGTAACTCTGATATCAATTCTTCTATTTTGCTGACGACCTGCATCAGAATTATTAGAAGCAACTGGATATTGTTCGCCATAACCTTCTGATTTTAATCTTGAAGAAGCTATACCTAATTTTACCAATTCATTCATAACCATGCTTGCTCTATCAGCAGAAAGTTTTTGATTAGATTCTGGCTTACCTACATTATCTGTGTATCCACCTAATTTAATTTCAACTGAAGGAAATGCTTTTAATATTTCTGCAACATTTTTTAATTGTTGCTGAGAAGATGGAATCAAAGTTGCTTTTCCATTTTCAAATAATAATCTATCAAAAGAAAACCATAGGTCTTTAGAAATAGCTTTATCACTTTTAATAAACTCAATCAACTTTTCTTCTACACCAGCTGCTTTTGCGCCTTCTAATTCAAACCCATTTGATAATTTTTGAGTGAAACCACTTACATTTTCGACACTAACTACAGGTTCGCCTTCTGCCACTTTACCAGCACTTTCTTGAGGAATAGAACTGCTATTTACTTTATAAGTTCCTTCATCCATTGCAGGTTTTACGACAGTTTGGTAATATGATTTTTGTTCATCAGACCATTTTTGATATTCAGGTAATTCCAATACTCGAACTTTCTTTTGCATATTGTAATGACCAGAACCACATAATTTGTTACATGCTAACACATATTCATAATTTGGATTTTTAGTAATTACTTTCATCTCAGCAGAAGTGATAGTTGGTTTAAACCAAAATGATGTTGGCACACCTGGAACTGCATCCATCATTATACGCATTTGAGGTAAAAAGAAATCATGAATAACATCCAATGCTCCAATATTTGCATATACTGTTTTTCCTTTAGGTAAAACTAAATCATCAGCTATAAAATCATCATGGCTCGCTGGATCATTCCAATCTATACCTAATTCGTTATCACCATTTACTAATGTAAAATCACGTTTTCCTAATTTTCCATCTTTACCAGGATAACGCAAAATCCATGCGAATTGTTTTCCTGTTACTTCAACTTCTACTACATCTCTAGGACGACCTTTAAATACATTAAAAATTGTGTACCATCTCCAAATACCTACACCTATTAATACCGTCAAGACAATTGCTGGAATAACAGTCCAAACAACTTCTAAAGTGTTATTATGTGGATAGAAATATGCTTTTCTATCTGATTTGAAATGATATTTGTATACAAACCAAAATAGAATTGCTTGTGTGATAACAAAAACTACTCCTGTAATGATTAATGTTACAGTGATTAATTGTTGAACCCAAACACCTTCTTGAGATGCTGGTTGAGGTAGAATCATATCTTTATAAAAATATGAGGATACTAATGAGTAAATTAATATTCCAAAACCTATAACAGACAAAAACAAAGCACCTTTACTGTGATCTTCCTGTTCACCAACTTTCAATTCCTTTATAAGGTCTGATGCTTTTCCTATCTGCACTACTACAATGTACAGCAATATAATCGTCAGAATTCCTAATAATATAGACATGTTTCTTTAATTTTTAGATATGATGCTTATAACTTTCTTTTACATAAGGATGTGTACTTGATTCTAAATCTTTTATTTTAGATAACATCGTGAGTACTAAGTAACCAAATATACTTCCAATCATTAATAATAAACCAATACTTACAATTCCAAAACCATCTTTAGGCAATAACATTGGGCAATTCATTAAGAAAAACCATGCAAATTGTCCAAAAATAATAATAAATGCTGCAATTAATGTAGCTGTTCTACTTCTCTTAGAATTACGTTTCATTAGAATAAAGAAAGGTAAAACAAAATTGCAAATAATGGCAAAGTGGAACAAAAATCCATAGTTATCTGTGTTTCTTCTCAAACGAAAGAACTCAGTTTCTTCTGGAATATTTGCATACCAAATTAGCATGTATTGTGAAAAGAAAGTATACATCCAAAACACACTAATAGCAAACATTAATTTAGCAACATCGTGTTCATGATTCACATTTACATTTGGCAAATAACCTTTGCTTTTTAAGAAATGTATAAGGATAATTACTATAGACAACATGGTTACAGCAGCACCAGCCATTGTGTTCCAAGTATACATTGTACTATACCAATGTGGTTGTATTGACATTGACCAATACCATGTTGCAAATGTATTTATTACGAATGAAATTACTACAATTGAAATAGCTGCAAATAATCTGCTTGATGAAAATAGTTTTAAAGATGGATTAGTATCCATTTCTGTTAAAGTTTTCCACCATTTATAAACAAGAAACACTGCAGAAACAGCAATAACAATATTAAATGACCAAAACCAATTCATGCTTAAAAAATCGCCATGTTTAAGAGCTAATAATGCGTCAAAACGTGGATCTTTTGGATCGTATAAATAGTCGTGTGTCCATTCAAAAATATCATGTTTAAAGAATATAAACATAGTGAATAGACAAATTAAGAAAAATACAACTGTGGTAGAAATAGCCAGCGGGATTTTTTGGAATGAAACTTGCCAGCCACCCCAAGCTATGTTAGTTGCAGATAAAAAAAACAGTGCTGCAATAGCAATATAAAATCCAAAATAAAACAAACTATAAATATTTGCTTTTACTAATAAACCTACTGAAGCTTCAGCATGATGTCCATGACCAGCTTCTGCCTCATGTGTATCAGTTGATTCATTGTTGCTACCTTTAGCAACTATTTCCGTTTTAGCAACGCTAGTGTGTTCTTCTTTTGTTTTACTGCTACCTGAAAAGAATATGCCTAATACCAATAACAGAACTCCAATTCCGAAAGATATAAACAGCTTTTTCTGAGTGCTCGAATCAAAAACGTATGTATTCATTGCGAGAGTCTTTTTATTTTGTTTTTGTTGAATCTGTTTTCACTGTTTCTGCAACAGGTTTGCTTGCTTCTTGAAGAGTTTTTACATAACTCAACACTAACCATCTTTCTCTATGGTTTAACTGACTTGCATAAGAACCCATCATATTTTTACCATACATTAAGGTATGATATCTTTGACCATCTGATAATGACAATAATGGTTCATTAAGATAAGATGGTGGTGGTGGAAATTTGTCAATTTGAACTAAATGACCTTGTCCATCGCCTTTATCACCATGACATATAGCACAATTAACTGTAAATAAATGTTTTCCTTCAACGCCAATTTCATCTTTTGTAAAAACAAAAGGGTTTGTAATTAAAGTAGCAGCTTTTATGTATTCAGTATCAGCTAATGGATATAAATATTTCCCACGAGCAATACTTCCTGCAGGTGCTAACTGGTTTGTTTTACCGTCTTTATATATAGGGTTTGCAGATCCTGCTTCGTAAGGAATTGCATTCACCATATCAGCCATGTATTGTCTTCCAGGTTGTTGAGAACTTCTTATGCAAGAAGAAAACCCAATAACAACTGTCAATAGTATGATTAAATATTTTTTTAACATGATATTATACTTCTTTTTGATAAACTTCAATCGCACCTTCATTTTTTAATAATTCAGAAACTGCATTAATATAATTTGAATCTTTGTTTTTGTCTAACTCAAATGTCATAGCAAACAAATGATCTGTTGTTCTTTCATCAATAATTACAGGTTTTTTTCCAGGCCACAATTTGCATAAATAATAGAAAGAAACGGTCATTCCAATAGCAGCAAAAAGTACAGTATGCTCAAAAGTGATAGGAACATAAGCTAACAAACCCCAATTAGGCTTACCTCCAAAATCTGTAGGATAGTTAAATTTATTAATGAAAGTTATCATGCTTAGCGCAACTGTTAATCCAGTTGCACCAAAGAAGAAACCTGCCGTATGTATTCGTGTTGGTTCTAAACCCAATTTGTGTTCTAAACCATGTACTGGAAATGGTGTATAAACATCTGTGATATCATAACCAGCATGACGAATATGTTCTACAGCATGCAACAAAACGTCGTCATCATCGAACATTCCTACTAAATATTTTTTTGCTTCGCTCATAATTATTACTAATAATGATTATAAATTTTTAATCCCAATTTTTTGAATCCACACTCACATTATCATATACTTTCTGGTCTTTTAATTCATCTAATTGACCTTGTCTATATTGATTTCCAGAAACTTTCAAGATTGATTTAACTTCAGCAATTGCAATTGCTGGAAAAAATCTACAGAACATTAAAAATAGAGTCATAAATAAACCAATTGTTCCTACAAAAATGCCAATCTCTACCCAAGATGGTGAATAATACACCCAACTAGAAGGTAAATAATCTCTATGTAATGAAGTTACGATAATTACAAAGCGTTCGAACCACATACCAATATTTATTAGGATAGACATAGCAAATGTAACACCTATATTTCTTCTTAATTTTCTAAACCAAAATACTTGAGGAGAAACTAAATTGCAAAACATCATTCCAAAATATGACCACCAATATGGACCCATTGCTCTGTTTGCAAATGCGTAACTTTCATACATGTTTCCTGAATACCATGCTGTAAAAAGCTCTGTTAAGTAAGCTATACCAACCATAGTACCTGTCAGTAACATTACCTTGTTCATTGACTCGATATGTGCTAAAGTGATGTAATCTTTTAAATCCATTACATGACGAGCCACTAACATTAATGTTAGAACCATTGCAAATCCTGAAAATATCGCACCTGCAACGAAATAAGGAGGCATGATAGTGGTGTGCCAACCTGGAACAATAGAAGTTGCAAAGTCAAAAGATACGATAGTATGTACAGATAAAACCAATGGAGTAGATAAACCTGCTAAAATTAAAGATAATGATTCCCAACGTTCCCAATGTTTTGCTGTACCAATCCATCCAAATGATAAGAAATTATAGAAATTCCATCTTCCTTTAGTTTTAGATTGATCTCTAATGGTAGCAAAATCTGGAACTAAACCAGTGTACCAAAACAATAAAGAAACAGTAAAATAAGTTGAAATCGCAAAAACGTCCCAAAGTAATGGTGATGTAAAGTTTACCCAAAGTGGGCCACGTGTATTTGGATATGGAAAAATGAAAAATGCATCCCAAACACGTCCCATATGGAAAATTGGAAATTGACCTGCGCAAATTACCGCAAAGATGGTCATAGCTTCTGCTGCACGGTTTACACCAGTACGCCATTTTTGACGAAATAATAATAAAATTGCTGAAATTAAAGTACCAGCGTGACCAATACCAATCCACCAAACGAAATTGGTGATGTCCCAAGCCCAGCCAACTGTTTTATTAGCGCCCCAAGTTCCGATGCCGAAACAAACTTCCCAAGTGATACAGAAGACAAACAAACCGGCAACTGCTGCAGAAACAGAAGTCCAAAACAACCATTTAGGTTGAATTTTACCAGTAGTTGGTCTAACGATATCGTTGGTAATATCTTTATACGTTTTATTACCGTTAATTAACGGTTCGCGTAGTGGTGATTCAAAATGACTTGCCATTATATCTTACTTTACTACTTTAATTATTTAATTTATTACGCATTGGGTTTATTAATAAAAAACTCAGCTGGTTCTTCGTCTTTATTTCTAACCTTTACTTGATATCCAACTGCTGATAAGAAATGCTGTTCTTCTAGAACATAGTAGTTTCTACCACTATTTTCAAATGTTTTTGCTACAACACTTTCTTTATTATTTTGATCACCGAATGTAATGGCATTTGTTGGACATGCTGTTTGACAAGCAGTTTTCACATCACCATCTTTTAATGTTCTATTTTCTTTTTTTGCAACTAATTTTCCTTCTTGTATTCGTTGAACACAGAATGAACATTTTTCAATTACACCACGAGAACGAGTTACTACATCTGGATTTAATACCATTCTAGTTAAATCTTCAAACATGTAAGATTGAGATTCTGTATCAGTAAATGAGCGTTTTCCATCATTAAATTTACCAAAACTATCAGCACCTTGATAATCTAACCAATTGAAACGTCTTACTTTATATGGACAGTTATTAGCACAATATCTTGTACCAATACATCTATTATAAGCCATTTGATTTAATCCTTCTGAACTGTGGTTAGTTGCATTTACAGGACAAACGTTTTCACAAGGTGCATTATTACAATGTTGACACATCATTGGTTGAAATGAAACATCTGGATTATCTGGATTTCCGTTATAATAACGGTCAATACGCATCCATTGCATTTCTTGTGAACGATATACTTGTCTTTTACCAACAACAGGCACATTATTTTCAATACTACATGAAACAACACATGAACCACAGCCAATACATGCATTTAAATCGACAACCATACCCCAATGATGACCTTGTTTATAGTCATTTGGTTTATAACCATCATATAATGAATGTGAAAATTTCTCTTTAATTTCTTTACGATCTAAGTTACCTGCATGTTCATCTTTTTTGTAATCTGCAAGTGTAGTTTCTTTAACAATTTCGCCTCTGTATTTCATTGAACGTCCTGGAAGATTGTTATCTTCCATTAACGTATGATAAGTTTGGTTTAATCCAAGTTCGTATGTTTTACTAATAAATTCAATTGTAGCTCCATCAATGTTATATGATGTTATTCCATTTGAAGATTTTAAGAATGGATAAACATTTTTTCCAACTAAATCACCAGCTTTTCCAGCTTTTTCGCGACCATAACCTAAAGCTATTGCTAAAGTACCTGCAGCTTGGCCAAATTGAACAACAACAGGTAATTCTAAAGATTTTCCATTAATCGTAACCTTTGCCACAGCTACATTCTTATCAGAAGGCATGCTGTCAATTCCTTTTTCTTTTGCAAATGCATATGGAATACAAACATAATTGTCCCAAGTAACTTTAGCAACTGGGTCTGGCATTTCTTGTAAAAAAGGATTGTTTGCTAAACTTCCGTCACCAATAGCTACTTTTTCATAGAACAAAACTTCCATTCCTTTAGCTGGATTAGCATCTGCTGAAACACCTGCAATAGATGCACTTACGTTTGCTGAGGCACCACTACCAGCAGTAACATTACCAAAGAAACCTTGTTGTACAGCAGTTTGGTAATTTGCACCTGTCATAGAAGTAATTTCATTCTGAACTACAGTTGCGATTGGTGTATTATCACCTAACCAACTAGCTAGAGATTCTGCAGTTTGACGCGTATCAAATAATGGTGAAATTGTAGGTTGAACAAAACCATAAAATCCAGTTTTTGGAGATATAATGTCCCAAGATTCTAAATAATGAGAATTTGGTGCAATATATTGGCAATATTGTGCTGATTCGTCTGGTCTGTCAGCAGTTGAAACTGATAACTCTGCAGATTTAATTGCATTTTTAAATATTTCTGAATACGCTGTATTGTAAACAGGATTAGTACCAATTAAAATGATTGCTTTATATGAACCTGCTTTTAAATCATTTGCTAAAGTTGCTAATGATTCATCATTACCAGTTTTTAAGTTGTAAGTATTGGCAGTATCTATAACAGTACCATAGTTACCTAATGTACCATTGATTGCATTTACTAATAATTGTATTTGAAGATCATTTGTACTAGAGATTACAACTGATTTACCTTTTGCTGACAATAATTCTTTCGCAACTTTTGCAATTCCTTCGTTTGCATCTTTTCCACTAAGGTTTTTTGTACCACTAATAGAACCACCTACAGCTGCTAATAAGTTAATTAATGCTTGCTTTTCCTCAGATGGTTTAATAGGATATCTATAATCTGCAGTTGCACCAGTAATAGTCATAGTTGACTGAAATTGGTGATGGCGAGACATTTTTGGATTTTCTTTTGTTGGAATTCTATTTGCGATATACTTTTTCGCATTTTCTATATTAGAGATTCCAGTACCTAAAAAATCAGTATTAAATCCAACAATAACATCTGCTTTATCAAAGTTAATTGACGGTATGATTGGTGATCCTAAACTAATTTGGTTTGCTTTACGTACAGCATATTGTGAAATGGCATCATAACTAACCACAGTTGTAGTTGGATATTTAGCTGAAAATTTATCGATTGCTTTTTTAGTAATAACAGATGATAATGAACCAGTAACCAATGCAATTTTACCACCACTTTTAGAAATTGAATCTAATTTTTGGGTAATCTCTGCATCTATTGTTTTCCAATCTGCATCTTTGTTGTTTTTTCTAGGTTTGTGTAAACGAGTTACATCGTATAAACTTAAAACCGATGCCTGCATTCTAGCATTGGTTCCACCAAGCGTTAAAGGTGATTCATTATTTCCTTCAATTTTAATAGGTCGACCTTCACGAGTTTTAACTAATAAATTTGCAAAATCAGAACCATCGCAATAGGTAGTAGCAAAATACTCTGCAACACCTGGTACAATTTCTGGCACTGCATTTCTTAAATCAAATGTATAAGGAATTGCGTTTTTAACAGGAATTTTGCATGCAGAAGCTAAAGCTGCAACAGAAACACTAAAACCCATTGCTTTTAAAAAATCACGACGTGAAGGTTCTACTTCATTGTTTTCTTCTATAGCTGTTGTGTCTACATTAAATTCTTTAGATGCTTGCTCCAAGTATGTTGGAGTTTCGTTCATTTCATCTAAGCTTGACCAATATTTTTTGTTACTCATTTATTTAATGTTATAACGTTTTTTATTTTCATTTTCAAAATATAATACACCATTTAGTGTATCTACACTATTAATAATGACATTTTTGACATTCTGTTCCACCAATATCAGCAACAGTAACTTTTGCTTTTGTTCCTTTTTTCAATTCATCTTGATATTTCTGGAATATTGAATAATATTTATTTTCAGCAAATTTAACTTCTGTTTGACGGTGGCAATTAATACACCAACCCATTGAAAGCGGTGCAAATTGTTTCATCACTTCATATTCTTCAACTTTTCCATGGCAAGTTTGGCATTTAATTCCACCTACTTTAACATGTTGTGAGTGATTAAAATAAACGTGGTCTGGTAAATTATGAATTTTAATCCATTCGAAATTCTTAGGTGCTCTAACAAATTTTGATTGATCTGGATCCCAACCTTGTGCCGCATAGATTTTGGCAATTTCTTCTGTGCCATATTTTGGCCCTTGTTTTACATATTTATGGCAGTTCATACAAATTTGTAATCCTGGAATACTTGCATGTTTACTTTTTTCTACACTAGTATGGCAATATTGACATTCAATTTGATTTTGACCAACGTGCAATGCATGTGAGAATTTTATTGGTTGTTCTGGAGCATATCCTTGTGAGCGACCTAAATCAATTGCACCATTAAAAATATTGAATACCAAAAGTATTGAACCAATAAACATAAGTGTTTTGTATGTTTTTTTACTGAAAACTTTTTGTACTATCGTTTTTTCTTCAACAACTTCACCAGCTTTTTCACGAACAACTTTATCAAGCTTTGAAGTTATATTCCATAATAGTATTGCAAGTACAGCTAAAAACCCAAATAAAGCCCAAAGTAACCAACTAGAACTATCAGCAGTATTTGTTTCAGCACCAGCAGTTGGTGCAGGTGTTGTAGCAACTGGAGCAGCAACACCAGGATTTTTGATGTACAATAAAATACTTAAAATCTGATCCTTGTTTAAGGTAGGAAAAGATTGCATAACAGATTTGTTATACTCATTAAAAATCTTATTGGCATATGGATTGCCACTTGCTATTAATTTACCTGAGTTTTGTACCCAAGCAACAATTTTGTCTTCGCTTTCCCATCTGTCCCAAACTCCAGTTAAAGCAGGTCCTACTACTTTTTTGTCAATTGCATGACAAGCAGTACAGTTTGCTTTGAATAAAGCCATACCTTCTTTTGCTTTTGCAACACCATCCGCATCAGTTGCAGCTACATCAGGAACAGCTACAGCTGCGCTTGCATAGTTGGTAAAAGATAGGAATAGAATAACTACTATTAGTTGACAGAGGATTTTCAATGATTTGCAATTATACATTATACGTCTAATTTTCTCGGTGCAAATATAGTATTCAGTTGTTTTAATTTCATGAAATGTGGAAAAAAGTTCTATTTGGAATAAGTCTAAACAATTCCTATTTTGTTGAAATTCAATCACATTTACAATATCGTTAAACATAAATTGTTAGAATTTAATGCTGTCTTAACATTTCTTTAGGAAAATTTAAAATTATAAGGAACTTTTACACAAAAATGTGAGTTGGCAAATCATTTTTCTAATTTTGGTACGATTTTTATGAAATTTATTTGAAACATTCATTTTTACTAATTCTAACTAAAATAAAACTTATGAAAAAATACATACTACTCATTATTATCAGTACTATTTTAACATCCTGCCATAGTGTTAAGAAGAGTTTTGAAAGCAGAAATTATGATACAGTTATTGATCTTTTCACAAAAAAGAAAAAAGTAACTGACGAAGAAATTTCGATGTTTGAAAAATCGTACAAAGCTGCTTTAGAACGAGACAAAGAAAAAATCGTACAATTAAAAGCCATCAACAACGGCGATCGTTGGGAACAAATTTTTGATCTTTATACAAAAATAAACACAAGACAAAATTCGGTGATGCGTGTAATTCCTGTTTTCTATTCAAATGGAAATAAAGCTGACATAGAAATTTTCAACTTAAGTGCTGCGCTCGAAGAATCGAGACAAAATGCAGCGCAATCATATTACGATCAAGGTTTGAAATTATTAAACACTAACAACAAAACATCTATTCGTCAGTCTTTAGATTATTTCAATGCATCTAAAAAATTCTACATCAACTATAAAGATGTAAACGAATTGATGCAGCAAGCATTAAGCAAAGGAAAAAATTATGTATTGTTGTTAGTCGAAAAGAATCCATCTCTTTTATTGCCACCTTCTTTTGAACAAAGTATTTTAGATAATGTGAAGTTGACTCAGAACGAACAATGGGTAAATATTGACTACAGAAGAAAAGATAATATCAATTACGACTATGTTGTTAAACTTAATTTATATGACATTGTAGTGTCGCCTGATGTTATTAAAGAAACGCAAAATACAGAAGAAAAACTAGTAGAAGATGGTTGGCAATATGTGTTGGATCCTCGTGGAAACGTAAAAAAAGATTCGCTAGGTAATGATATAAAAGTTCCTAAATACACAAAGATTAGTTGTTTGGTTAAAGAAACACGCATGACAAAAAGTGCACAAGTTTTTGGTGATGTAACTATATATGAAGCACAAACAAAAGATTTTATAAAAAACCAGAAATGCATAGGAAATGCTGCTTTTGATTATTCGTATATTCAATTATTTGGTGATAGAAATGCAGTGAGTGAAGCTACCTTAAAGAAATTAGGGAATGCACCAATGTTATTTCCAACTACCTTTGAAATGGTTGAACGATCAAAGAATGAACTGATAAAATGTTATCAAGATTTTGTGATTGCAAATTACAATATGTTTCAATACGTGAAATAAATAGTAGTAATTTGTAAGTAGTGAGTAATAAGATAAGTATGCTAGAAATTATTAAGAAATATTTCCCGAATTTAACAGATGTACAACAACATCAATTTGAACAGTTGTTACCACTTTATAAAGAATGGAACGAAAAGATAAATGTAA
Organism: uncultured Saprospirales bacterium; assembly: GCA_938008535.1. Classification (GTDB taxonomy): domain Bacteria; phylum Bacteroidota; class Bacteroidia; order Chitinophagales; family JADIYW01; genus JADJSS01. Next base: position 46,851 of record CALLKF010000116.1, read on the forward strand.
TTTCCAGAAAAGATATCGATAATTTTTATGTGCATCACGTGTTGCATTCGTTATCTATTGCCACATTTTTTGAATTTAAAAAAGACGAATCTATTTTAGACATTGGAACTGGTGGTGGTTTTCCTGGTATTCCGTTGGCTATATTTTTTCCAGAAACAAAGTTTACGTTAACCGATTCTATTGCAAAAAAAATAACGGTTGTCAAAGCAGTGAAAGATGCATTGCAATTACATAACGTTACCACAAAAATTGCACGTGCAGAAAGCATTTCTGAAAAATTTGATTACATCGTTACACGTGCTGTAGCACCAATGAACGATTTACTATTTTGGAGTAAAAATAAACACGCTAAAAAAATTATCGCATTAAAAGGTGGTGATTTAACAGAAGAATTAAAACCGATTAAAAAAAATATTCGCATCATCGAATTAAAGGATTCATTTGATGAAGCGTTTTTTGAAACAAAGAAAATTGTGGTTTGTAATTAAACCTAAATCCCTAATGGGACTTTCAATAACTACGTTAATTCTTCACTGCTTTGGCTTCTTCTAACATGTTAGCTTTTGCGTCTTCAATATTTAAAACAGCAGCAAATCGACCGTTGCCGTATTTGGCTAATTCTTTTAATTTTGACGTAACATAGTTGGTGTTTTTTCCAAACAAAAACATCGATAACGTAATATTTTTTGAAGCACCTTGCTCAATGTTTTTTTCCATTTTTTTGTATTCTTTTTCACCAGAAGTAATTAATCCATCTGTTGCTAAAACAATACGATTGTTACCATTTTTTATAAAATTTTTTTGTGCAGTTTTATAGGCAAATTCGATGGCTGCACCACCTTGCGACGAACCTTCAAATCTTAAATCATCAATTGTTTTTAAAATTAGAGATTTATTTTCTGCTGCTGTAGATGGTAATACTTCACGCACACCACTCGAAAATGTTAGTATCGCCACGCGGTCTGTAGATCTCAGCTGTTCCACTAAATATTTTAATGATGATTTTACAACTGGAAATTTTTCTGATGAATTCATTGATGAAGAAACATCAATTAAGAACACTAAATTATTAGTAGCAAATCCATCTAAAATTGGCTTTGGCTCTGTTTTCATTACTACAACATCAGTATCTTTTTTAGCTTGTTGTTTCAATGTAAAATCTCTGAACGATGTTTTATTTACTCTTACAAATCCATTTAAATCATAATAACTTTTACATTTAATTTGCAATGGATAATCTTGTTCTGGCATCATCACCTGAGAATTAATTTCATAAAAACCAGTTGAATCAGTAATGTCAAAAATTTCATTTTTTTGTCCAAACGTAATGGAAACCACAGCACCAGAAACTGGTAGTTTCGAATCAATATCTTTTACATAACCTTTTACAATCAAGCCATTTCCAGCGAACAAAGAAATTGTACTAGAAAAAATAAAAACAAAAAGTAGTTTATAAATATGGTTCATGTTTAAAATAATTATAAGCTAAGTTAAGAGAATAGTTTTGATTTATTTATTGGAAATCAAAAATTATGCTAATTTTAAATCATGCAAAGATACTTTTTATTCATCATCGCGTTCCTATTATTGCTAAATACCAACGCACAAGACTCTACACAACGACAAAGCATTTATAAATTCAGGTTGTCGGTTGATATTCCAATTGGCGCCCTTATTACTGGAACTGGCATTGCTGGTTTAATTTTGCATAAAAAGAAAAAAGGATTAACTCAAACAGATATAGATGGATTAAGTGCCGCAAGTATCAATAAATTTGACAGATATGCTATTTACCAACACTCAAAACCATCAGCTATTGCCAGCGATGTTTTTCAATATACTGCAATGGTGAGTCCTGCGTTTTTATTTATTGATAAAGACATTCGCAAAGACTGGAAAACGGTCTTGCCGCTTTGGGTCGAAACCTTTGCAATTACTACTGCTTTGACCACTTTTACCAAAGAAATTGCGCAACGAAAACGACCGTATGTTTACTCAGATTATGGCAATGGAAACAAACTTAGTAAAGATGCATTGTCATCTTTCTTTTCCGGACATACCAGCATCACGGCATCCAGCACTTTTTTTATTGCCATGGTTTATACTGATTATCATCCGCATTCAAAATTTTTACCATTGCTGTGGACTGGTGCTGCCATTTTTCCTGCATTGACTGGTTTAACGCGCGTGAAAGCAGGCAAACATTACTGGACAGATGTGATAGTTGGCTATGCAGTTGGCGCGCTGGTTGGCACGCTTACACCTTATTTACATCGAAGAGAATTCAGAAGAAAATAAAAAAATGAAACCACTTAAGAAACTTTAGGAACTTTAGAGAGCAATGATTTATTGCGATATAAGATAGCTAAGCAATTAAGAAGTTTTTATTTAAAAAAAAACTAAGCTCTTTTCGTTATTACCTTAATTGTTTCTTGTGATTTTTCTTTAGTTTCTAATGTGCCTTAAGTGGTAAAATTATTATGCATTTCCATTCATCCAAGTAAACACTTTGTTTCCATCGGTATTTATAGAAAATGAATCTTTAAAAACGGCAGAAAAGTTTTTTTCAAACTGTGCGTTTTCAATGTTGCTTTTGTGCGAATCATCTATTTTTGAGAACAACAAAATACCTTGTTCGTTTACTAAATTCTTTAAGCTGCTTAGAAATTGTTGCTGCATAAATTGCATTGGTGTTTCGTCTTCAATAAACACATCAAACAACACCAAATCGTATTTTTTATGTTGATGGGTTTGCACAAAATGTTCTGCATCATCGCATACATAATCTACTTTATTTTTTAAGTTCGATTGTAAATACTTTTTAGCCAAATCAATAATAATTGTATCGGCATCAACAGCAGTTATTTGGTTGATGCTTGTATGATTTTCCAGCAGATCTACCACGCTGCCTAAACCGAAACCTAATACCAAAACCGATGCTATTTTTTTGTTTTGAATATCAATTGCTTTAAACGCTACCTGAAACGATGTGTAGTTTTTTCCGAACGAATAGATAGCGTTTTTGGTAGCCAGTTTATATTGACCACCAGACAAAGAAACCTCCACTTCGCCAGAGAAATTGCTTTGTTTTTTCTCTATAGAAATATCGAACAGGTAGCTTAAAATATGTTTAATGGTGGATGGCATCGGCAACGCGAAAATAAGTAAAATTAGCTGAATTAGTTTTGTAGTGTACATACTGAGCTACTATTAAAAAACGAATGCAATGCACATTGACAGACTTGCATTTTTGCATTTTTGCTTCATCCGCATGATAGGAAGTTGGTTCCGCATGATAGAAAGCTGAAGTGCGATGATAGATAGTTAATTCCGCATGATAAAAAGTTGTAGCCCGATGATAGATAGTTGACTCCGTTTAATAGAAAGTTGAATCCCGATGATAGAAAGTTAGCTTCGGATAATAGAAAGTTTAATCGCGGTGATAGAAAGTTTAATCCGCTTGATAGTAATTTTCGTTCGGAAAAATAGTAAATGGTTGGTTTACAGTGGGTTTGTAAATTTATCTGATCAAATTGCGTAAGAAATTGGAATAATTTCTTTAAATAAGATTCAACTTTACTTTAAGTTGATCTTTTACAATATCAAATTCTTTAGGTATGTTTTCAACTGCCACATCAGTAGCCCATTTATATGCATCTTCAATTTTATTATCATCTCTAAAATGCTGATTAGGAAAATATGTCTTAATAAATTTTTCTAATGTTGGTACAATTTCCAATCCTACTTTATTATCTATAGAGTTTTTTAGTTGACCGTGAGCATCTGGGTCTGAGCCACTATCTTTATCCCAAATTGCAAAATAGTCATCAATTCCCATCAATCTCATTACACCTATAAAATACATTACGCCTCCTTTACCACCGCATTCAATAATTGAGATACCATTTTTATTTAAGGAAATTTTCCATTTATCTTCTATTAATGTTGTCCACAGGATTTTATCTGAATCTCCTTCAACTAGAATGACATATCTAGCAAAAAATATTTCATTTCGGTATGTATTAAAGTGAGCATATATCTTAAATTCTTTTGATTTAAAATAATCTTCGTTTACAAAAGTCTTATTCTTTTTTCTCAAGTAAGTTCCATTATCTTTATCTTTTGTTATAAGTTCAATCTCATATGCTCTTTGCGGATTAAGAAAATTAGGATTATGTGTTGTATAAAATATTTGTGTATTATCTGAAAGTTTTTGAAAATTGTCATACAGTTCTCTTTGAGCTTGTGGATATAAGAAAAGCTCAGGTTCTTCAATTGCAAAAATTGCCTTTCCTTGATTTAATTCAGCATATGATTGAAAAATCGATAAAAGAATAAGATTCTGCATTCCTGAACCTACTTCTTCAGCATCAAATATTTTTTCATTTAAATCTTCTGAAACTGTAATTTGCAATGTTTTATAAAACCAATTTAAATTATAAATATCAAGTTGAGGCTTAAAATTATTTGCGATACCTGCACTATTTTGTTTACAATATCCTACAAAAACATCATAGAATTTTTTGAAAGAAACGGCAGTTGTATTACCTGAGAAATCATATTCTAAAAATTCTTTTGCTGGTTTCATAATTTCAGTAAACTCGTGCTGTAAATTTTCTTCTCCACTATAAAAATCAATATAATTATCCTGTACTAACCTCATCATTTTTCCTAATAAAGTCCAATTACTAACTCTCATCTCATCTTTTAAATCTCTTAAAGAAGGTATATAAACGAAGTGGCAGGATTTTTTAAATTCTTCATTTAAAAATCCTGGTTTTTCATTACCACTTGGAAAATTCTCCCAAAGACGCATTTCACAATTAAGTGGATTTAATTCCATTTTTAGTGATACAAATTTTATAGCTCTTTGACCATTATATGATTTCCAATCTATTGGATCATTTAATTCGACTAAAATCTTTATTGGTTTTGATGTGTCATTAAATAATTCTTTAGCAACTTTTGCTTTAGTTGTCCAACCTTCACCTAGTACTAAATCAATTGCTTTTAACACATTTGATTTACCACTACTATTTGCGCCAACAATTGCACATAATTTTAAAGGTTCTAATTCTAACCGCTTTATAGAACGGAAATTCTCGATTGAAATTTTCTTAATCATTTCAAAAAATATTAAACATTAACACTTTATTTTTACTATCAAATATAGCTTTCTTTAATTAGACTGCGAAATATAGAATTAACAAATTAAACTGCTTGCTGTATTTGCTGATAATTACACACCTCTTAATCTCCTCTCAAGAGGAGAAACCGGACAGTGGTATTCTGGTTGGCAGTAGTGCTTAATAAATTTAGTATGACAGTTAGACTATTTTCTTTTAGCAATGACATCTTTTATTGCATGTTTTTTATTAATATTACTTAATAAAAAAACCAATTACTATGATTACATTAGAAATTAGCCCAGTGCTAAACGAACGTGAAGTGAAAAAACATGGTTCGTTCCTTTTTCAAAATGGCTTCTCGTGGAATTTTGCGAGCCGTCTGTTGACAAAAAAAGTTAAAAGTATTTCGTTTAAGCATCTTGAAACTTTGTGTACGCTGCTGCATTGCACGCCTAATGACATTTTGTTGTGGAAACCTGACGAAGGACAACAGCCAGATAAATCGCAGCCGCTGCACCAACTCACTCCACATTACAGAACTCTCGTGTCGCACGGCTTAAAGAATCTGCCTATTGAAACACTGAGAGAGATTCGCAAAATGATTGAAGAGGAAGTGAAGAAGAATCTGTAAGGATTTTTTTTTATTTGTGGTATTGAGTCAAGACTAAAAAATCCATCGTGTAGGCGATGGATTTTTTTTACAGTATAATTTGATTGAAGAAATTACTTTGGTGTTCGTTGTTGTATATGTGTTATCATGTCTTGCTTTTCACCTAATACTGCGATGATGCTAATGTGTTTTTTGTTTTCGTTTTTGATGTAAAATACATAGTATGGAAAACGTTCTATTTCTACTATTCTTACTTCTTTTATAAATTGTCTGTGTTCTACAATTGTTACTGGTAAATCGTCTATTACTTTAAATGCTTCTTGCAAAAATTCGGTTCCTAATCTTTCTTGTTTTTCTTCGTACCAATCATAGATTTTTCTTAACTCTAATTTCGCTTTGGTACGAATAATTACTTTATAGTTGCTCATAGTTTGCCTTCCAATCTTAGTTCCTTTTTAAATGCTTCTGATGAAATGCCTTCTTCTGAATCTTGTCCATATTCTTCTAATCTTTCTTCTATTATACTATAATGTAATGCGCTAAATTTCTGGTCTGCTTCTAATAATTTCTTTACTGCTTTTATTATCCATTCTTCTTCGCAGTTTTTAATTCCTTCAATTATTAGTTGCTTTTCTGCTGATATTTGCATGGCTTTATTTTTATCAAATTTAATGTTTTTATTCTTTTATGGTTGTTAATTTTTTATGTGTTGCGTGGTTGGTGCAATATGTTTGGTAAGTGGTTTGTTGGTTGGAAAGCAAGAACGGTAAAGGATTAATTTTAAGGACTAGCACATTCTATATCTTTTACACCTGTTATTTTATTAAGAAACGTAACCGGATCAAATTTTACCTCAATTATAACAGTATCATTATAGACAACAAGTTCACTGCCATAATCTGAAACACTAATAGTTGAATAAGAAGAATCTGCATAATCTATTTTTATGGCTAATCTTGTATCGCCCCATCCTCGTTTGTGAACACTAACTATTTCACTATTATATACCATATTATACAAAACACTATCTATTACTTTTTCATTAGATGTAGAAAAAATAATTTGATTTTTTTTGATAACATCTTTAGCAGACAATGCAAAATCAACTTTACAGTGCCCATAATTAGGTCGTTGTCCAAAACACCAGCAGTATAATGTTAGTTTCTTTCGCTTTACGTTTTTCTTAGAATCTTTATAATTTACTATTCGTAAAGAATCTTCATTTACTTTAACTACTTCTGTATGATTCTCAACTTTCTTATTACAATTATTACAGGAAATAAATAGCAGAATTACAAAACTGATTATCAAAAATCTTATCATCGTTTACATTTTCTTGTAATACTTCAACGCTTCTTGTAAGTATTTATTTTGAATATCGCTGATGCGTGTTTCATCGCTTGGGTGTGTGCTTAAGAATTGTGGTGGGTTTTGTCCTTGGCTTTGCGCTGCCATGCGTTTCCAGAAGTTAATAGCCTCGGTTGGGTCGTAGCCAGCCATTGCCATAAAAATTAAACCCATGCGGTCGGCTTCGCTTTCCTGTTTTCTGCCAAAAGGCAATATGGCGCCTAATTGCGTGCCGATGCCAACTGCATTCATAAAGATGCTTTTAGTTTGTTCTTTTTGATTGGCTAAGGCAACATCTAAGGCAGTCATACCTAATTCCTGCATCATCTGCGCGCTCATCCGTTCGTTCCCGTGGCTGGCAATAGCATGCGATATTTCATGGCCCATCACCACTGCCAAACCTGCTTCAGTTTGCGTAATTGGCAGCAAGCCTGTGTAAACAACTACCTTTCCGCCAGGCATGCACCATGCATTTGCAATTGGATCATTTACCACATTAAATTCCCAAGCGTATGATTTCATTTTGTCTGCCAAACCAATCTGTGTCATGTATGCATTTACGGCTGCGGCAATGCGTGTGCCTACTTTTTTTACTAAGTCAACATTTGCGCCAGTGGAAACAACTTTTGTTTTGTTTTCTGTTAAAAAACTTTGGTACTCGGTTAACGCCATCGAGTTCATTTGCTCTTCAGGCAATAAGGTTAATTGTTTTCGTCCTGTTATTGGATTTTGGCTGCATGCTGCAATCAAAATGGTTAGTATTATTAAGTTCCATTTCTTCATTTTCTGCTTTTTTATTTTTTACTATAATAAAGTTTACACCTTTCTGTTGACTGTGATAATGAAAGGTGTAAACTTGTAAACTACTGCTGTCTATTTTGGTTTTGTTTTCGATTTTGTTTTTGGTGTTGCTATTGAATCTGTTGGCGTTGGCTCAACAGGTACAACGTTTTCATTAGATGTATCTTTAACTGGTTCGGTTGCAGGTGTATTTGTATTTTCTTCTGTATTAGATTTTTGTTTACCAGGTTCTAAAGAAAATTTCTTTTTCGGACTTTGTTTAAAATCATCTTTCGGTGGTTTTGGTGCAGGTGCAGTTTCTTGCGGTGCGGCTGGAGTTTCCACTGGTGTAGGTGCTTCTTGCGGTGCGGTTACCGGTGGTTTTTCGTAAGAAGATGATGGTGCAATTTTATTTTTTACTTTGTCTTTAAAACGTTCGGTAAAATCTTCCATACGTGTCACAAAGTTATCGCGCATAGAAATATCTGCAGGCATGAACTCAAACACAGGAACTTTATTTTCGCGATACACTCTATCTGCATCACGCAAAACAGTAACAGCATTTACTACATCAGGTACAGAAGAAGCAATACCTAATTGTCCTTTTTTTAATTTTAAGTACAACCAACCACCAGATTTATTTTGTAAATAAACATTTACAAAATCGCTTTCGTAGGCATACCCAATTTCTACATAAGCGTCGTATTGACGCTTCACAATATCGCCACCAAAAATTGCTAAACTCACTTTTTCAGAACTTTTAAACGATGCATCTTGCGCGTCCCAATAGAACTTGGTACCAGTTAATAAAAAATTGTAGTCCATGCTTTTTGGAATAAAAAACGAATCAATGGTGTACATACTTGCCAATAATTTATTGGACTCAAGCGTATCTTTTGCTAAAACCGCTACTGTTCGTTGCATTACTTTGTTGCGTTTGTAATTATTAAAGCTCACTACATCGTCTGCAGCTAAAAATGGATTTAACAAGGTGCTAGCAACGGCAGGATTCATGAAAAATTTCATGGCAAAATCTGCAGTTATTTCTAAGTTTTGACTATTTGGTGTGTACGTAAAACTACCTACTGTGCTTACTTTTGCAGGTGCAAGATTTAGGTCGAAATTGATTTCACCGTTTGCTTCCATTACTTTTGTTTGCTCATTGTATTTTAAACAAGAAGCGTGTGAATAATATTGCTTGAAAGCACTTTCATCACCAAACAAAATATTATTGGGTTCGGTTTTGCTATACGCCATCGAACCTTTAACAGACATAATAGCTGCATCATTTCCTTGACGTTTGTCTTGTAAAACGGCTTGGTAAAACTCAGGAATACTTTTATCTAAAATTAAACCTACATACAATGAATTGTTTGGATCGTTTAAGATTTTATCCATACTTACAGAAGGTTTTTTCGGATCGAGTGTTTGAACATTTGCAATCCAATCGCTATTGGTATTGGCAATATCAATTTTAATAAAACCATCTAGGAAAATATCTTTATGCTTAGAATCAAAATCGAATTTTCCTTTATAAAAAACTTTATTGTCTAATTTAAAATTATCAGTTTCTTCAATAATTGCATGTGCAAATGTATACACTTGACTCATGTCTCTAGCGTCTAATACTTTTTTACCTTTTTTGCCTTCAGGAACTACTTGTCCTTTGTATGGATTATTGACGCCAATATCTGCAATAGCAATTTTTTCGCTGGTTCCGTTATTCATTTTGAAATAATAATTTCCTTTTGCAGAAAAATCATTTCTACCAACAACAATTACATCAGATTCTTTTACGATATGATAGCTGCTATCTTTATGAAAAATTACTTGTGCATTTTTTAAGGTTCGTACAGTACCATCTTGTTCAATAAAAATCTCGCCTTTGTCTGGAATTACTTTTGAATCAGCCAATAATAACTCATTGATACCTGCAAAGTGAATTGAGTTTTCATTCAAATTTAACTCAGCTTCAGCAGTGATAAATTTCAAAGAATCTTTTGTTGGATCGGTTGATAGTAAGAAGAATTTTGAGTTAGCAGTTGCAGCATTTAGTTTCAGCATATTTTTTGCTAAATCGATGTGCAAAAATTTCGGATTGGCAACATACTTAAATGACTCTAATGGAATAGTATCATTTTTATTGAGTTCAATGTCTGCTAATTTTTTATCTAAATCGAATTTGGCATTCACATCGTTAGAAGCCAATAAAGATGTTCCATCATCAGTAGAAAGATTTAATTTACCATTTTTAGCCACAAATTGACGAGCACCAAAAGTGATATCTTGCGATTCGAGTTTCGTTTTATTCCAAGATAAAACGCCAACACCTAATAAATTTTTATTATGCAAAATTAATTTTCCATTCAATTCTGTGGTGGCATCATACATGCTAAATTTTTCGTCTTTTGCTGGTGAAACAACTAAAGAATCTTTTTTCTGATTCCAAGCAAACGACGATTGATTGATGCTTGCTTGTGGTAAATTACCAGTTTTATCTTCTGTAATACGCATGCTATCTAGCTGTGCATACACGCTATCCATAAAAAAGAAAGCAGTATCGGAAAACATTTTTGCCGAACCAAACTCAAACAAACCTTTACCAGAAAGGCCTTGCGAATTGAGTCGAATGTTAGATGTATATTTTCCTTTGTTGCCAAATAAATTGTAACCACCTTTTGGCGTTTCAATATTTAAACCATACGATTTATCATCTTGTAAATTAATTGGTGATTTAATAGGTGCGAAAATACCACCAGAAATCAGTTGACCATCTAAGGATAATTTTTCTGTTTCTACATCGTTCAAACTGTCAATTTCAAAAGGATACACTTGGTAATAGAACTTATCTTTATCGTATTTGCTACCATTTGCACCTTTATCGTAAGTGATTTTTGCTGTGTCGCCACTAGTAAAATATGGATATTTTTTATTGTTGTTAGTTCCTGATTTATTATTTGGTTCAGCGATATGCAAAGTGCCTGTTACTTTTTGAATTGGTGTTTTAGAACGAACCAATTTTACTTCACCACGTTCGTTTGGTTTACCTTCTGGAACATACACCACCATAGAGTCAACGCTCTTCATGTTGAATGCGTAATTGTCATAATCGAACTCCATTTTTTTGGCAATGAAGTCAAATTTGCCTACGATAATTTTTCCACCAACCGTCATTGATCTGTTTTTCTTAATAATTACAGTATCATTATTTGGAATAAATTTCACACCAGATTTAGTACTCATATTAATTTCTTCCACACCATAAACTTCTAAAATATTAGTTTTGGTATCTAAGCGAGCATTTAAATTTCTTTTGAAAGAAGCAAATTTGATAAAGTCGTAATCTTGTTTTCCTTTGGATGCCAACGCTTGGTTTATCAATTTCTCTTTCACTTCAATCATACGCGTAGATGGATTATAATTGATGTAACCATCTTCGACCAAACGAAAAAATATAGTTTGAGTTGCACTATACGGAGCACCTGGATTGATGTCAGATGCAATGCTCATGGCATCTACAAATTTATTTTCACCAGAAGCATAATATTTATAAATTTTTTCAATTGGACCTTGCTCATTTGGACCTTTGTATTTGTTTTCTAAATTTGGCTGGTAATAATTAAACGATTCAAAAATAGCTGGTTTATCGCCAGAAATAGTAATCATAAAAAACTTCATAATCGTGCTATCTAAGTTCCATTTCATTTCATCAACATACAAAAAGAACTTATGATATTCGCTTGTAAATGGTTGTTTTGATAAAGGTTTCACATCGCGATATACTTTGATATCTTTTGTTTTTGAATAGTATGTAAAATTGACAAATGGATGCGTAATATTATTATCTTTTAAGAAAATAGTCATCGAAGCATCTTCAATATTGATGTCTTTAAAATCTTTTAAAGCAATACGTGGTGCAGTAACTCTTACCATTTCTTTAGCATCTTTACTTAGCGATAATTTTGGCAAAACGGTGTCGGAACCAACTGCGAAAATATCAGTTCCTAATAATTCAAAACCACCATTAATTTTTATTTCTTTTGCTAATGTGTTGAAATTTACATTGTTGCTATTTGAACGAAATTTCGGATACAATCTTTCTTGTGATTTTGCTTGTAATAACTTATCAGTATATGCACCAGTAAGCACTTCATTTAAAAATGGTTTAAAAGTTAGTTTAGCAGAATCAATTACAATATCTGATTTATTTAAGTATAATTGATGGTTTCCAAACGTTACAAAATTATTTGCAGGATCGAAGCCAGCGCGTTGCATAGATATATTTCCTTTTGTTCCAATCCATAAATTTTCTAGTGGAAAATATTTCCCACTTTCATTTTTAATGATAATCGTATCAACATTTGAGGAACCAATTAAATCAGTTGATGGAAACATAAAAACAGGTCTCTCATTTATATAATCCACTGTATAATCGCCATTTGCTTGCCAAACGTTTGTATTAGTATAATACAAAGCATTTTTTGAATATAAATTAGATAAGTAGTTTATGTAGCCATCGAATTCTTTCAAATTTCCAGCTTTTGATTTATCTAAAATTGTTTGTAAAATTTCAAAGTTTTTATTAATAGCAACACTGTTTACTTTTGCAACATCTAAAGTCAACAACATACTGGCAAAATCAAATAAAACAGGAAAAGCTGGTGCTTTTTTAGTAAGCATTGCTTGTGTTAATGTTTGTATTTTTGGATAATAAGCTGATGCTTTTCCGTTAACGATTGCTTTCGGAAATTTTTCGGCTAGCTCTTTACAATCATCTCTTGTACAAGTAGATTTTATAAACTCAGCATACGCTTTTCCAAATGCAGCATTATCAGCAGGAAACGAAGTTGGATATTGTGCGTTTGAAAAGTAGTAAGTAGAAAGTAATAAGCAGAAAGTAATAAGTATATTTTTCATACTATGTTTTTTTATAAATTCAAGTGATTTATCCCTTGAAAATTTGTAATTATTTTTTTTGAAATACAATACAACTCCAATTCTCTTTATTTGTGTGATAGTTAGCAATCAAATTATGTTCCAAAGCTGCATTTAAAATCAAGTGCGCATCTTCAGTATAAAAACCACTCACTAATAAATAACCATTATTAACAAGTAGTGTACTTAATTGCTGCATATTTTCGACTAAAAAATTGCGATGTATATTTGCTAAAATACAATCAAATGTTGAGCTTTTCACTATTTGCAAGTCGCCGATTTCTGGTTTAACCTTTTTTGAATTATTTAAAGCGATATTTTCGATGCAATTATTATAACACCATTCGTCATTATCGATGGCAATTATGTTTGTTGCGCCTAATTTTTCAGCTAAAAAAGCTAAAATACCAGTACCAGAACCAATATCTAAAATATTCTTATTTGCAAAATCTAACAAGCGCATATTTTGCATCATCTGCGAAGTAGTTGGATGATGACCAGTGCCGAAAGACATTTTGGGTTCGATAATAATTTCGTGTTGAACGTTTTCATTTTTTGGATGAAAAGTTGCACGCACATTCACAAAATCATCAATTAAAATTGGTTGAAAATTGCTTTCCCATTGTTCGTTCCAATTTTTATTTTCTAAAGTTGAAATGGTAAATGCTATTTGTTGTTCAGCGCAAATTTCTTGAATGATTTTTTCAGCATTTGCTTTATTTGCTTCATCAACATAAATACAAATTTCGGTTTCTTTTTCTTCCAAACCTTCCATTTCTATTTCAGCAAATAAACCGGTAAATTCGTCTTTATCTATGTTATTTTCAAATGGCGAAATCGGTCGGTCTTTGTATTCTTTTGCGGTTATATTTTCTTCTTTCGTAGTAATACCATTTTGCAAAAAACGAGTTGGATAAGGTATAGTGAAGATTAGAGTCATGAGTTGTGAGTAGTAAGTTGTGAGAGAATATAGAATTAGATTCTTTTTATTTCATCGCTTTTATAATAGTCGAAAAATCATCTACTTTTAGTGATGCGCCGCCAACTAACGCACCATCAATATCTGCACATTCAAATAATTCGGCTGCGTTTGCTGCGTTTACGCTTCCACCATAAAGTATGGACATTTCTTTTGCAGTTTCACCGTTGAATTTTGCTGAAATTTCTTTTCTGATAAATGCATGCATTTCCTGCGCTTGTGCTGGCGAAGCGGTAACACCAGTGCCAATTGCCCAAATCGGTTCGTATGCAATTACACAATTTTTTATATCGTTTTCATTTACTTTAAAAATCGCATTTTCTAATTGTTCTTTCACAAACTCGAAATGTTTGTTGTTATCGCGCGTTTCCAATGTTTCGCCAACGCAAAAAATTGGAATCAAATTATGATTTTGTGCCTGGTTTATTTTCAGCAATAATTGTTCATCGGTTTCTTTAAAATATTGTCTGCGTTCGCTGTGACCGATGATGACATATTCAACATATAAAGAAGCAATAATTTCTGCAGAAACTTCGCCAGTGTAAGCACCTTTTTCGTATTCGCTGCAATTTTGTGCAGCAGCTACTAAGTTTGGAAATTTGGCAAACATAGAAGCGCAATAATGTATGTACGGAAACGGTGACGCTACGACAACGATTTTATTTTCAGACAACCCATAATCGCTGTAGTTTGAGATTATGCCATTTACAATTGTAACTGCTTCATCTTTTGTTGCATTCATTTTCCAGTTTCCTGCAATTATTTTTTTTCTCATAGTTTTGATTTTATTTCACGCAAAGACGCAAAGGTATTAAGACGCTGCGTTTTCAATGAATGATTATTTGTTTCTATTATCAAAAATGTATTTCAAAATATTTTTATCATTTTCCGATAATTTAATTTGTCTGCGTTCCATCACGCGTTGTGCTACTTCGTATGCTTTTTCCAACTCAAAGACATCCGAGTTGCCCCAAGAAAAATCAGGAACAAACTTTGGTGGAAATCCAGCATCAATCACGTTTGCACACACGCCAACCACAGTGCCTGTGTTGAACTGTGTGTTGATGGCTGCTTTCGCATGGTCACCCATTATTAAACCGCAAAATTGCAAATTGGTATTGATGTATTTTTTTTCAGGATACGACCACGCACTAACTTTTCCGTAATTATTTTTCAGGTTTGAATTATTCGTATCAGCACCTAAATTGCACCACTCACCTATTACTGAATTGCCTAAAAAACCATCGTGTCCTTTATTAGAATATCCGAAAATTACTGAGTTAGAAACTTCACCACCAACTTTAGAATATTTGCCGATTGTAGTGTCACCATAAATTTTTGCCTGCATTTTTAAACTTGCATGTTCGCCTAAAGCAAATGGACCGCGAACGGTGCAACCTTCCATAATTTCGCTGTCTTTTCCTAAATAAATAGGTCCATCTTTTGCATTTAAAACAGAACACTCACAACTTACACCATCTTCTGCATAGATCTCATTTCCAAGTAAAGTGTTAGTTGATGATAATTTTTCTGGATTTGGTTTTAATCCTAAAAGCAGAATATCATTTTTTATTTCTTGTCCATTCCACGAAAAAATATTCCACGGATTGGATAGAATTTGAAGATTTGATATGGTGGCAATTTGAAAATTGAGTTGATTAAATGCTGTTGCAAAATCATTTATAGAATTAATTTGTTGATTTGTTTGAAATGCAATTGTGGTTTCATTAATCATCAACGCAGTTTCTGATTTTAATGATTTAATTTCTTCTACAAGTTGAATGGTTGGTAGCACATTTGCGTTAATAAAAACTGTGTTTTCATTTTGGTTAAATGAATATTTTGGTTGTAAATAATCCTGAGTTAAAACATCAGTTTTAATATTGAGATATTTTTCCCATTTTTCTTTTATGGTTAAAATACCAATTCTGATATCGGCAACGGCCCGCGTGGCAGTAAGTGGCAACAAGTGATTTCGTTGATTGCCATCGAAAAGGACAATATGTTGAATAGACATGTTGTAAAAATAAAAAAGTCGCAACGTAAAGTTGCGACTTTGATAAAATATCTTTGAAAATAATCTGAATTATTTTTTTGCGTATTTTTTGTTGAATTTATCGATACGACCAGCTGTATCTAATAATTTTTGTTTTCCTGTATAATAAGGATGCGACATATTAGAAACCTCTAATTTCACTAAAGGATATTCGTTACCGTCTTCCCATTTGATGGTGTCGCGTGTGTTTGCACATGATTTTCCTAAAAACATGTGGTCACAAGAAAAATCTTTAAAAATAACAAATCTGTATTCTTTTGGATGGATATCTGCTCTCATAATAATTCTATTTAAATTTTAAGACTGCGAAGATATAAATTAATTTGTGAATTTTAAAATTTGTCTTGAAAATTCAGGATTAAAAATGCTATTATTTAACAATAAATCTACATTTTTTAGCTATAATATTAAATTCATCGTCACTTCTTGACGGTAATTTTGAGCGCACCACTTGTTTTCATGGTTGAAGTTAGCGATACATTTTGGATTTTTTTACCATCTTTAATGGTAATGGATGCTGTATTTGGTGGTTCTTTTCCTAAGTTTATAGCATCTAAAACCAAGTAATTTTTTTCTTTTTCTAAATGAACTGAAATTGATTTTTTGATTTTTGTCAGCAGTTGATTTTGTAAAATCGGTTTTTTGTTGATATACAAATTTATGGAATCTCCATCTTCAGTATATCTGTCCCAATATTCTATTACAATATCTGGACTACTTACATCGATTTCGTCTTTTACATAAACTGGTCTCATTTTTACTTCTTCAAACGTATCAACAATTGGCGCTCTATCTTCGTTTTTAGCAGTAATTTGCGTTTCTGTTTTTTGTTCTGGCTTTGGTATTTCAGTTGGTACACTTTTATCTTCATTAACTATTTCAGGCACTGAAGTTGTTGTGGTTGTTTCTATAGTTACTAGTTTTGAGGTATTTGTTTTGGCAACTGCTAATTCATCTGGTGTTATAATCTTTGTTAAGTCAGTTTTTGGCGTTTCAGGTTTTTTGGTTTTCTGCTCATAATCTTTCCAGTTTTGATCAAATTCGGCAGTCATGTCGCTATACATCACTTTATGTAAATAAGAAGAACGTAAACAAGCAAACATTTCTTTTTGGAAATAACGAACCTTGCAGTTATTCTTTTTAATTTCAGATTGGAGCCATGTATCTGTAAAAGTCAGCTCATTTTCGTCATCATTCAAGTCCCAAACTCCATTTAAGCAATCAATCCAATTGTTTCCGCCATTTTCTTTCATTAAAAAAATAGCCGTAATCTCTAAATACTTTTTATTACAAATATTTCCACTTACCTGATATTGGCCATAATAATCACCATCTGTAATTTTTAACTGCGCAGAAAAAATTTCACCAGGCATTTTTTGCAAATCCATTTCCACATCATAAGAGTTATGAATATATTGTATAAACGTTCCGAACCATTTTCCTTCAATATCTTGAGAAAATGAAGTAAGAGTGCCGAATAAAAATAAAACCAGAAATAATTTTTTCACGAGTGCAAAGTAATTGAATTTGATATTGTCTATCAAATCATTTGCCAAACATTATGTTGATAAAACTTTGGATGATTAGTCATTAGATAATTGGTCATTATTTATTTCTTAACTGCATTTTTATATTGTCCAATAACTATTGACTATTTAGTGCTTAATTTCGTTTGCTTAATGTATTCCATGATTTCGTTTCCACCTCTATTTTTTTCAGAGGAAGTTAAGAAAAATGGCGGCAAACCTTCCCAATTTTCAAGCATTTTAGCTTTGAAATTTTTCATATTTTTTTGCACCTGCAATGCTTTCTCTTTATCCGATTTAGTAAAAATAATTGCAAACTGAATGCGATTTTGTCCAAGCCAATCGATAAATTCTAAATCTATTTTCTGTGGCGAAATACTGCTGTCAATCAATAAAAAAACTGTAACTAATTGTTCTCTTTTGGATAGATAATATCGAATCATTTTATCAAAAACAGCTCGTGTAGTTTTAGATAATTTTGCATAACCGTAACCAGGCAAATCGACCAAATGCCAATTTTCATCAATTAGAAAAAAATTAAGCATTTGCGTTTTTCCAGGTGTTTTCGATACTTTCGCCAATTCTTTTCTATTCGTTAATAGATTAATTAGTGAAGATTTTCCTACATTACTTCTACCTATAAATGCAAACTCAGGCAATTCTGACTGCGGACAATCGTCTGTTTTGGGAAATGAACCAATAAATTTTGCGGATTGAATCAATTTTAGTGTTATTTAATACAAAGATGAATACAATTTTTGATAGAATGGCTGTTATTTTTTTACTTTTGTGTGAAATAGTCGTGAGTCGTGAGTTGTGAGTCGTAAGAAAATTATAGAACTTGCAATTGTTAGATATTTTTTTAGAACTAATAATTTTATTTTTTGTTAGGATTTTAAAATTTCAACTCATCACTCACGACAAATAACTTACGACTTTCATGGGTACACCTTTAACACCATATAACACAAGCGATAGCAAAAAAGAGCAAGTAGCTACTATGTTTAATAATGTGGCAGGCACTTACGATTTCTTAAATCACTTTTTTTCGTTAGGAATTGATAAACTTTGGCGCAGAAAATTGGTAAAACTAATTGGCCTATCCAATCCAGAAATGATTTTAGATGTAGCAACAGGCACAGCTGATTTGGCAATTGCAGAAGCGAAATTGAATCCTGAAAAAATTATAGGCGTTGATATTTCTGAAAAAATGCTGAACGTTGGTCGCGAAAAGATAAAAAAATATCCTAATATCGAATTGCAACTAGGTGATAGCGAAAATCTGCAATTTGAGACAGATACATTTGATGCAGTTTCTGTTTCATTTGGTGTGCGCAATTTTGAAAATGTAATTGCTGGTTTAACCGAAATGAAACGCGTATTAAAACCTGAAGGGAAAATTTTTATTTTAGAATTTTCGAAACCAAAAAATTGGTTCATACAAAAAATATACTATTTTTATTTTTGTACTATTTTGCCATTTGTTGGAAAGATAGTATCAAAAGATGCAAGTGCTTATTCTTATTTGCCTGAGTCGGTGAAACTGTTTCCTGATGGCGAAAAGTTTGTAGCGCTGATGCACAATGTTGGATTTAAAAATATAGAATGCAAACCACTAACTTTTGGTATCAGTACCATTTATATAGCAAAAAAATAATTTCATTATTGTTATTTTCTGCTTTGTGCATGTGCAGTTTTGCGCAACGCAATGTGATGGAAAATGATTTAAAGTTTGCCAGAAAACCATATCATTTCGGTATTCATTTAGCAGCTAATTTTGGCGATTTAAAAGTGAAACAAAATGCTGCGTTTGCACTAAGTGACAGTATTTTGTCTATCAAATCAAAATATGGAATTGGATTCGAAATTGGCGCAGTCATCAGCTATCATATCAATAAATATTTTGAATTTAGAACAGTTCCAAGTTTTGCTTTTAATAATAAAAATCTGATTTATCAATTTGCAGACTTGTCAAATGCTGACAAGAAGTCTCTTCCACAAATTTATTTTGATTTACCGTTTGAAATTAAATTTAAGTCGGAACCACTAAAAGATGTAAAAATTTATGCGTTGGCAGGAATCAAATATGGATATGATATTGGTGCCAATTTTAAAGACAGAAAAAAAGATAATATGCCACATCAATTGCAACATGATTTTGGTGTTGATTATGGTATTGGCTTAGAAATACATTTTCCATTATTTATTTTAGCACCAGAATTTAAAGTGTTTAATTCTGTATTGAATATTCATAAAAAAGAAAACGGTGTTTACTCAAAATATATTGATGGTTTGCACAACCGAACATTTACATTTTCTCTGAATTTTGAAGGATAGGTTATTTTTATTTCAAACCATCTAACTTTTCTTTGATAGATAGCTTTACTGTATTCATCGCATTTTCAAAACTAACATTATTGTTTACAACAATATCACAATGTGGTTTATATGGCAAGATAAATTTCTGATACGATGGAAATACATGATGCTGATAACGATACAACACATCTTCTAACGGATAATTTCGTTCAATTTGATCACGTTGAATTCTGCGAATTAATTTAATGTGTTCATCAGCATCAATAAAAATTTTAAAATCCATTAAGTTAGAAACATCTAAAAAATGAAACACAAAAATACCTTCAATAATTATGATTGGCGCAGGTTTATAAATAATTAGTTTTGGCTCAGCCAACGGATTATTGTACACATATTCTTTCAGAACTACATCTTCACCATTCAATAATTTCAACACATCATCATGGTATTCCTGTTCTTTAAATGATTCAGGTAAATCGAAATTCTTTTCACCAGTATTATCTGTTACTTGCTCTTCACGCGGTTTATAGTAATTATCTTGACTCAAAATACAAACTTGTTCTTTAGAGAAATTGTTTGCCAATTCTTTTACAAAAGTAGTTTTACCGCTACCGCTTCCGCCAGAAATTCCTATGATGAATGGTTTTTGTATCATGATGTTTATAAAAAAGTTTATCAAAACTAATCAATCGAAATTATCTTACCTATTTTTAGTGAAAATTTTTAATATGCAATTATTGGATGGCAAAAAATTAGCCACTGAAATCAAACTTGAAATCGCAGAAGAAGTACGCAAAATAAAAGCTGCTGGCAAAAAAATTCCTCATTTGGTTGCAGTGTTGGTTGGCGAAGATGGTGCTAGCCAAACGTATGTTGCAAGCAAAGTAAAATCGTGTGAAGAAGTTGGATTTAAGTCAACGCTTTTTAAACTAAAAAAAGATATTACTGAAAACGAATTACTGACCAAAATTAATTTGCTGAACAACGACGATTCTGTTGATGGTTTTATTGTGCAGTTGCCGTTACCAAAACACATTAATGAAGAAAAAATTATGTTGGCAATTGCACCAGAAAAAGATGTAGATGGTTTTCATCCAACGAATGTTGGACGAATGACATTGAATTTACCAAGTTACGTTTCGGCAACGCCAAAAGGAATTTTAGAAATGCTGAATCGTTATAATATTGAAACTGAAGGAAAACATTGTGTGGTAATTGGACGAAGCAATATAGTAGGTTTGCCAATGAGTTTGCTGATGCAACGACGCAGCAATCCAGGCAATTGCACGGTTACTATTTGTCACAGCAAAACCAACGATTTAGCAAAATATACCTTACAAGCCGATATTATAATTGCTGCGTTAGGGAAGCCAAAATTTTTAACAGCTGATATGGTGAAAAAAGGCGCGGTTGTTATAGATGTTGGCATTACGCGCGTTGCTGACGCTTCAACAAAATCTGGATTTAAATTATTAGGTGATGTTGATTTTGAGCATGTACAAAAAAAATGCAGTTACATTTCTCCAGTTCCTGGTGGTGTTGGCTTGATGACGGTTGTTTCTCTTTTGCAAAATACACTGAGTGCTGCGAAAGAAGAATTTTATAAAAAAAGTATGAGTTTTGGATTGGATGAATTGTAAAATAGATTTGGGATTTCAGAATTGAGATTCGAAATTTAAAATGTAAATGTAATTCGTGTAAGAAAATTGTGTAATGAATTACAACTCAGGATTTTTCACTATAAAAAACGGATTTAGTAAATTTTCTCGGTTGTATAAAAGTGGCTCGTTGTTACCGAAACGCAAGACTTCAGCACCAGCTTCCGTAGCAACAATTTGACCAGCACAAGTGTCCCATTCCATCGTTGGTCCAAGTCGAGGATAGACATCGGCTTTGCCTTCTGCAAGCAAACAAAACTTAAGTGAACTGCCTGCTGCAACAAATTCAACGTTTGCAAATCTTGTTTTTTGTTGTTTTACATACGCTAATAATTCTGGTGTTTGATGTGAGCGTGAACCAACAATTTTCAACATACCATCTTCTGCTAATTTTCTAATTTTTAATGCAGTTGTAATTCCATTATCAATTTTGAAACTACCTTTATTTTTTTCAGCATAATAAGTAATATTTTGTGCAGGAACATATACTACACCAAGCACTGGAATTCCATGTTCAACTAATGCAATATTAACGGTAAACTCACCATTTTTTTTAATAAACTCTTTTGTGCCATCTAACGGATCAACAATCCAGCATTTCGTCCAATTTTTTCGTTCTGAAAAATCAGTTAACTTATTTTCTTCTGAAATAATAGGAATTGAATTATCTAAATTTTTTAAACCTGCAACAATAATTTCGTTTGCATTTTTATCAGCTAATGTAAGAGGCGAATCATCACTTTTTATTTCAACAGTAAAATCGTGTTTGTAAATTTCTATAATGGCATTACCAGCATTTATTGCTATTTTGATGATGTTATCTATCATTTATTTTGTGCGATTTAAGATTTACGATTTTGAATAATACAAAAGGTAAAACTATCATTATAATTATGTTTGAATTAGAAATTAAAAACAGCGTTTTCAACAGTTGGATTATCTTTGTCTTTTTCGCTCAAAATCACATCTTTTTCATCAATTTTCCAATCTATATTCAATTTAGCATCGTTGTAAGCAATACCACCTTCTGATGCTTTATCATAGTAATTATCACATTTATATAAAAATTCGCAGGTTTCTGAAAGCACCACAAAACCATGTGCAAAGCCACGTGGAATTAATAATTGTAATTTATTTTCTGCTGATAATTCTAATGAATAATGTTGTAGAAACGTTGGTGAATCTTTGCGAATATCAACTACTACATCTAATACTTTTCCTTGTGTAACTCGCACTAATTTTGCTTGTGCAAATGGACTATTTTGGAAATGTAATCCACGCAAAACACCGTAAGAAGATTTGGAGTGATTATCTTGAATAAAATTATAATTTAAGCCAGCGTCTTCTAATTTTTTGGAATTAAAACTTTCGAAAAAGAAACCTCTGTTGTCAGCAAAGACAGTTGGTTCGATAATGTATAAATCTTTTAAAGGTGTTTCAATAATTTTCACGTACAGCGTATTATTATGGAATTATATAAATTGTTTACGCACTTTGCAATACTTTTTTCAAATCTGGCCAAAAATGGCGATGGAAATAAATCCCAATGACAGCAAAGATGTCAATAAAGAAACCAATAAGCGTAAACATGATTAATTGATTTCTGGTGGAAGTAACATTTTTGATTAATGGCAAATGCGGTTCATCAATTGTTTGGAATAAAGGCATAATAGACTGTTCATTTGTTTTTGCAGCTTCTAAGCTTCTTGCTGTTTCACCATATAAACCTTCTAATAGTGCTTTATTACGAACGTATCTAGTTTCTAGTAAATCTGCTTTATAGGTTACTAGATTATTGGCTTTATCTTTGTAATCTGCCAAATTATATTCAGAGTTCTCGAGTTGTGCTTTTACGTAGGCAAGTTTCTCATCTAAAAACCGAACGGTGATACTAGCTTTACGAGTTGCTCTTTCAATATAGTAATCGATTAAATTCTCATAAAAACATTCACATAATAATTTTGAGAATTCTTCATTTCCAGTAGTTACAGTAATAGAATAGATTTCAGCTTCATCATAATCAACAGTTACCATAGAACGAATTCCACCTAATATTTTTTTGAAAACTAAGTAATCCTGTACACTCATTTCCTTTACAGTTGTAAACTCTTTAAAATAACTACTCTTATAGTTTGAAAATAATTTTAAGTAATGGTTTCCTAAATAATCTTCTCTGTCTTGGAATACATATTTTTTGAATACCATTTTAGATCCTACTTTTTCAGTAAAAGAGTATTCTTTTAATTTTTTAGGATTGTTAAAGTTATTATTGGTTGTTTGTAAGATATTTGAAAAACTACCAGCACCAAATCCTGGAATTTGAGGTCTATCTTCAGAAAGGAAAAAGGTAATTTTTGCAGTAAATGTTGGTTTTACTTGTTTGCTTTTGTAATAACCATACAAACCCATAATTATAATTGGAATTAGAAATATGAGTGCATAATTTCCTATGATGCCAAAAATTTCTTTAAAGACAGAAATTACTTGTTTAAATCCTTCATCTTTAGCAATTACAGTTCC
Organism: uncultured Saprospirales bacterium; assembly: GCA_938008535.1. GTDB lineage: Bacteria > Bacteroidota > Bacteroidia > Chitinophagales > JADIYW01 > JADJSS01. The sequence continues at coordinate 70,710 of CALLKF010000116.1, forward strand.
ATCAGAATCTTGCTCTGTTTCAATGGTTTCGTTAACTATTGCTTGCTCTAGTATTGGATCTTGGTTATTATCTTCCATCAAAATGACGTCTATTTTTTAGTTAAGGTTAATATCAGAACTAACAATGTGACCACTGAAGTTGTTGTTGCAATAGTTGCATTCAGTGCTTTATAAAAAGTTGCTGGATTTCCTTTTTTGGTTTCTTTTTTAGTTTTTGTTGGTTTTTTAGGAATTACAATTGTAGAACCTTTTTCCACTTTTGGGAAATTTTTTCCAAATAAAGAACGATGTGTACCTAAAATTTGTCCATTTGGACGAATTACATATGTTTTTCTTCTAAATGCACTATCGCTAAATCCAGCACCATATTTGTCTATATAAAACTTAGCGTCTTTGCCTTCGTTATATGGTACGTATAGATTTTCTGGTTTTTTATCTGCAGGATAATTAAATTCACCTCTAATTGAAACTAAATCTTTAATTGCAGGAATTTTTATAATATCACCTTTACGCAAAACGTAATTATATTTAGAAGTTTTATTTTTCAGTGCTTTATCTAGATCTAATAATACATCTCCAATTCCATCTTCTGTTCTATTTAATCTCGCACCATCTGCATAAGCAAATCTTGTCAATCCACCAGATCTTTCAATTAGTGATGATAATTTCTCGTCTTTTGTAGTTAACACATAATCACCTGGATATAATACTTCACCTTCTATTTTTACTTTCATTTGATATTCAAATTCTGGAGTTGGACGTACATAAATTTGGTCAAAAGGTTGAAGCTTAATAGCGTTGGCAGTAGCATCTCTGCCGATATTTTTACTTACGCTATAACTTAAGATAGTAACCTGAGTTGGCACAGATTGAGAAATTGCTTTGTCGTAGTTTGCAATACGAGCAATTTCAATTCTATTAGAAGCTGCTTCCATCTTAAAACCTTGTGCTAAAATTAAAGCGTCTGCCAATGTCATATTTTCCATGTAAGGAAAAGTATCTACTTTTCTTACTAATCCATTTACTTCAATATAGTATTTATCAATTCGTCTCAAATCTTTTAAGACGATAATTTTATCTCTTTTTTTCAATTTAAAAGTATCTAAATTGGCGTAGTTGTCTGTTGTATCAATTCTGAATGAAATTAATTTTTCAGTTAGATCGTCATTAATTCTATACACAATAATTTTATCTAACAACGCTTCTTCTTTCAATCCATTACACATAATAATTGCATCTCTAAGCGTCAATCCTTTTTCAGATTCAAATTTTCTTGGTTTTCTAACTTCACCTTTTACTTCTATATCGAACTTATCAAAAAAGTCAGTTTTAGCATAAACTTCTACTACATCTCTAAATGTTAATAACATATTGTCTTCGCAGTTTTTATCTGCAATAATATTATTCAAATTAATTTTATAGGTATGTTTTCTGAAGTCATCAAAATTGGTTCTTGTTAAATAAGCTTCATCTAAATAAGCATCTTCTTTTAATCCTTGTGCTTTACTAATTAAATCCCAAACTCTGTCTCCTTCTTGCCATTGATATTTACCAGGCAACAAAACAGATCCGAATATTTCGTTATAATTTTTAATCTTATCAGGAATACTTCTAACGCCAACAACATCGCCATTTTTTAAATAAATTTTACTTCCAATTCTTTTAATACTATCAATATCGTAATCAATTAAAATCTGCTTATTTTGATCGTATCTTCTAATTTGGATAACTTTAGTAAATGCATCAGGTTTGTAATTACCACAGTACCTCAATAAATCATCAAAAGTTTCACCTTCTATCATTTCATATTTACCTTCTCTGTTTACTGCACCTTCTACTTTTACAATATTTTTTTGTGCCGGAACGTATATATAATCATTGTTATCTAAGAAAATATCATCTTGTTTTTCAGGTGTAAACAAGAATTTATACAAGTCAAATTTTCTGATAATTTTCCCGTCTCTTTTTATTTGAATATCTCTAATAGAACCAGATTTTGAAGGACCACCAACGTATGCTAAAATATTATAAGCTGTATTGATTGCTGGAAATGTATAAGAACCAGGATTTTCTACGTCACCAACTACATTTATAGTAATTACACGTGAATAATTTATAGAAACATCAAACTGCGATTTATCAATCATGTAAGCACTTGCAAAGCGAGTACGTAATAACTCTTTTGCTTGCTCCAAAGTGAGACCTTTTAAATAAATACGGCCAATATTTTCTTGTTGAATGTAACCTTCTTTATCTATATAGAATAATCGATTATAATCGGCATAACCCCAAATTGAAACGACAATTTGGTCACCAACACCTAAAACGTAATTCAATGGTGGTTTTATATCAACAGCATTATTAAAGATTTTTACGTCTTTTTGTCTGAAATAAGTAAAACCATAAATATCGACTGAATCTAATTTTTCCCTTAATTCTTTGGTAGCTGTTGCGGTTAGTTTTTCTACTGTTTCTGCAGCTTTTTGTGCTTCTTTTAATAATTTATCAGGTGCATTTTGTCCAGATTTCACTTCTGTGCCTGCTTTTTCTGCATTTCCAATTGCACCTTGTTGTTCATCTGCATCTTTTGAACGTGGTGTAAACTCTTTTGCGTTTTGATTAGCTTTTTGAACTTCGCCAACTTTAAGTTCACCTTGCTTAATATTGAGTGTATCTTCAATTTTTTTGATAATCTCATTTATCGAAGGTTCATCATCTAGTGGTATTGGTGTATATGGACTCAATATTTGTGCTTTCGTTGTAAAAATAGAAGCAGCCATTATGAGTACAATAGAAAGAAGTTTAATCGTGTTTTTCATTTTTATTATTATTATTTTTTCGTCATTTTAAATGATGAAATTAATTTAATTCGTACTGTTTATTATAATATTTTTGATATTCACCTGATGTAACATTTGTTAACCATTCATCATTATTCAAATACCAATCAACTGTTTTTTCTAAACCTTCTTCAAATTGAAGTGATGGTTTCCATCCTAGTTCATTTTCTAATTTTGTTGCATCGATTGCATAACGCTTATCGTGACCAGCTCTATCTTTTACATAGGTAATCAATTTTTCCGAAGTTCCAGTTGCTCTGTTCAATTTTTTATCCATTATAGAACAAAGCACTTTTATCAAATCAATATTTTGCCATTCGTTGAAACCACCAATATTATAGGTTTCGCCAATTTTTCCCTTATGATAAATCACATCAATCGCATTTGCATGATCTTCTACAAACAACCAATCGCGTGTGTAATCACCTTTACCATAAACTGGCAAATTTTTGTTGTTTTTAATATTATTGATGAATAATGGAATTAATTTTTCCGGAAACTGGAATGAACCATAATTATTAGAGCAGTTTGAAATTACAATTGGCAAACCGTATGTATTATTATAAGCACGCACGAAATGATCTGAACTAGCTTTTGATGCAGAATATGGTGAACGTGGATCGTACGAAGTTTCTTCAGTAAATAAACCTGTTTCGCTTAAGCTACCATATACTTCGTCTGTAGAAACATGATAAAATAATTTGTTCTCGAAATTGTTTGACCAAGATTCTTTTGCTGCATTTAGCAAATTTACAGTACCAACTACGTTCGTCATTATAAATTCCAACGGATTTAAAATAGAACGATCGACATGCGATTCAGCTGCTAAATGTATAACACCATCAAAATTATATTTTGCAAAAATTGCATTTACTGCTTTTGCATCAACGATATCCACTTTTTCAAATATATAATTTGATTTATCTTCAACATCACGCAAATTTTCCAAATTACCAGCATACGTCAATACATCTAAATTCACGATTTTATAATCAGGAAATTTATTGACAAACAACCTCACTACGTGTGAACCAATAAAACCTGCGCCGCCTGTAATTAATAGTGTTTTCATTCTTTTCTGTAAAATCTTTTTTTGCACAAATTACAACGTCCAATATTCCAATTTAGAAATTTTGGTTTTGTACATATTTTTAATATCAACTAAAATAGCATCTTGATTTGTTAAACTAATAAAATAGTTTTCATCTAAATGTTTATAAGCATCGTGTGCCACTGCAACCACAATTACGTCATATTTTCCAGAAGCATCTTTACTTAAATCTACGTTATATTCTTCATGTACTTCATGCGCATCTGCATATGCATCTATCATTTCTACCTCAATATGAAAATCCTTCAATTCTTTGTATAAATTAAACACTTTTGAATTGCGAATATCTGTTACATTTTCTTTGAATGTGGCACCCATAATTAACGCACGGCATTGTGATGGATTTTTGCCTTTTCCTAATAAATATTGCACCACTTTTTTGGCAATATAATTTGGCATTCCATCATTAATATTTCTACCACTTAAAATAATTTGTGGTTTGTAACCTAATTCATTTGATTTATATGTCAAATAATATGGATCAACGCCAATGCAGTGACCACCAACCAAACCAGGTTGAAATTTCAAGAAATTCCATTTGGTACCAGCAGCTTCCAAAACGTCGTATGTATTAATATTCATCAGATTAAAAATCTGAGAAAGTTCATTCATCAAGGCAATATTTAAATCGCGTTGTGTGTTTTCAATTACTTTTGCTGCTTCAGCAACTTTTATAGAAGCTGCTTTGTAAACACCAGGTTCTATAATAGAACCATAAACAGCAGCAATATTTTCTAAAGATTCTTCACTGCAACCAGAAACAATTTTTGTAATTTTTGTCAATGTGTGTAAGGTATCACCTGGATTTATTCTTTCTGGTGAATAACCAATTTTAAAATCTTCTTTAAATTTTAAGCCAGAAACTTTTTCAATAATAGGAATACAATCGTCTTCGGTACAACCTGGATAAACCGTCGATTCAAATACTACATAATCACCTTTTTTGATTACTTTTCCGATAGTCGTAGATGCACCTGTCAAAGGTTTTAAATCTGGCACATTATGTTCGTCAACTGGTGTTGGAACAGCAACAATAAAGAATGTTGCTTTTTTTAACACTTCAGTGTCAGCCGTAAATTCTATATCACAATTGATAAAAGCATCTTTTGTCAATTCGTTACTTGGATCGATTTTATTTTGCATCATTTCGACGCGTTTTTGGTTAATATCGAAACCAATAACTTTAAACTTTTTGGCTAATTCTAATGCAATTGGCAAACCAACATAACCTAAGCCAATTACGCCAATTAGTTTTTCTTTTTTGTCAAATGCGTGTAAAAATGATGTTGTTGCTGTCATATTGAAAAATGCGAAGTCGCAAAATTACGAAAAAATGGCTAAATATGTTAGTATAAACTGCTAATTAATAATAAGTTTGCCTAAATTTCTGTTTCGTTGCATGCAAAAACTTAATTAACACTTTATGCGCTTGTTTTACTCGTTTTTTATACATTTTTATGGTTTTTTGATGCGATTTGCTGGATTTTTTAATCAAAAGGCAAAAAATTGGAGCGTTGTTAGAGGAAATTGGGAAACTGATTTGCGGCAAAAAATGGATTCAACTGTTAAATATTGTTGGATTCATTGCGCATCGGCTGGCGAATTTGAACAAGCAATTCCGTTGATAAATAGAATCAAGAATCAAGAGTCAAGAATCAAGACTAAAAAAATTGCTGTAAGTTTTTTTTCGTCTTCTGGTTTTGACATGTATAAAGATTCTAAATTGGCTGATTTGTTTTTATATTTTCCGTTAGATACCAAAAATAATGCTGAAAAATTAGTTGAAATTTTGAATCCAAGTTTTGTCATTTTTATAAGAAATGAAATTTGGTTGAATGTTTTACTCGAATTAAAAAGCAAACAAATTCCAACGTTTTTGGTGAATGCAAATTTGCAACAAAAACGAAGTATCTTTTATCAATATTTTTTAAATAAAACCTATCCATTATTTACTAAAATTTTTGACACCAAAACTTTTGGAAATACAAAACTAGAACGCGTTGTTGAAAATAGAAATGCGATTTTTAGTGATGCAATTTTAGAAGATTTTTGTAAAGATAGTATTGTGATAATTTTAGGTAGCAGTTGGCTAGAAGAAGAACGTTTTATAATTGATTTTTATAAAAAAATTAAAGAAAAAAACTCAACCTTAAAAATTATTATTGCTCCACACGAAAATTTATCTTTAAATAGTTTTGAGTTAAAAAAATCGTATGGCAATTGGTTGTCATTTTATAAAAATTACACCAATGGAAATATTTTAGTTTTAGATAAAAAAGGCATCCTAAAATATGCGTATAGATATGCAGATATTGCCTTTATTGGTGGTGGTTTTGATAAAGGTGTGCATAATGTTTCGGAAGCTGCTGTGTATGGTATTCCTACTATTTTTGGTTCTAATTATCATAAGTTTGAAGAAATAAATGAATTGGTAAATTTAGACGTTGCGTTTCCTGTAAATAATTATGCTGAATTAGAGCAAAAACTGTTGGAATTAATCAATGATTCTGATAAAAGAAATACCATTAAAAACAAACTAACTACTTATTTTTCTTCACACGAACAAGTTGCAAAAACTATAGTTACTGAAATAGACAAAGCCATTCATTGAGTTGCTCTAAGAATGGCTTTGTAACATAAAAAACCCAGTAATTTTACGCAAATCTTTTTTGCAATAATTCTTTAAATCTATCTGTTGCTGAAGTTCTATCGTTCCAGCTAAATTTGTTCCAGAAATTTTCTTTGCAATACGTTTCTGCTTCATCATAAGAAGTAGCTTTTTCTAAAATACGCAATGCATTATCATACTCATTAAATTGATTGCCAAATAACTCACGTACAAAAATAAATTTATCGTTTAATGCAATAGATTCGCTTAATGTTTTTGTAGTTTTTGCAATAACGGTTTCAGCAGTTGTTATCGGTTTAAAAATATCGCTGATAGATGATGGTGTTAGTTGCTCAACCATTGGTTTTACTTCTTTTTCAGCTACTAACACATTTTCTTTCGCTTCATTTTTGGTGTTAAAAATATCAGAAATAGAAGAAAAATCATTAGATGTTTTTTGCGTAAATGTTTCGTGCAATTCATCTTTACCATCATCAAATAAAGAGAACAATGGTTTGTGTTCTTCTTTATGTAATTTTTGTTCCATTTTTTCAAAAAATGAAGTTTGATCTACTTTCTTTTCTTCAATTTTTTCTTCATTAAATTTTTCAAACTTATCATTTACAGCTTCTACAATTTGTGTTTTGGTAACATCGTAATTTTCTTTTAATTGATCTACAAAAGAAGACTCTTTTACTTCCTCAAATTTAGTATTGATAGTTTCAGAAACTGCTTCAATTTTTTGTTGTAATTGTTCTAAGAAAGTAGGTTCTGGTTTCTCAATTTTATCTACTAACGGAATTGGTGGTGGCATCAAATTTGTTACAACTGTTTCTTTATTTTCTATTTCACTTACCAAAGGTGTAACATTTACTACTTCTTCAATCATTGGTGCCACTAATTCTGTCTTTACTTCTGCAATTGGCTCAAGAACTGGTTCAATAACTTCGTTTTTTATTTCTGCAATTTGTTCAACAATCGGCTCTGCAATTTCATTTTTTATTTCAGCAACAAGAGGTAATTCAATTGAACTAACTTCTACTTTTTCTTCTTCACTTTTTATTACTTCTATTTTATGTTCTTCTTCTTCTTTTATTTCTTCTAAAGCAGCAATTACTTCTACTTTTTCTTCTTCA
>CALLKF010000117.1 GCA_938008535.1 uncultured Saprospirales bacterium
AGAATTTCCATTGTTTGGTATAAAAGAAGGACAAACTGTTGGCGATTACGACTTAATTTACATTCATAACAACATGTTGTTTATGGGAAGTAAACACGTTGATGGTCGTGGCTCTGACAAGCCCGAAAACAGACCAACAAACTTACAAGTTCCGTTGGAAAGAAAATAATCATTTAAAACTGATAAAAAGAAATCAGAACATATCTTAAAATTAAATGATTCTGTGGAGATTTTAAATGATGATGTGAGTTGGATGCGTGAACAAACCAAAGCATTTCAAGATGAATTAAAACTATTGGATGATAATAGTGTTTTGTCGAACGATAAAAATACATTTACATCTGCGCAAGTAAAAGAATTGGCTGAATTGTATCGCGTGCGTTCTATTGAATTGCGTAAATACATTTTTGATTTAGCTAAAAAACAAAAAACTGCAAATGAGAAAATAACGCGTATTCATCAACAAGTTACAGAATTAAATGGCAACCAAAATACTGCAATGAAAGAGATTGTGTTGAAAGTAAATGCAAGTGCTTCAACTCAGGCAACATTTAAGTGTTCGTACATTGTTACAAATGCATACTGGACACCAATTTACGACATCAGAGCAAAGAATGTAAACGAACCATTGCATTTAGATTGTCGCGCGAAAGTAGTACAAAACACTGGCTATGACTGGAAAGATGTACAATTAAAATTATCGACAGCCAATCCATCAGCAAACCATGACAGACCGATTTTGTATCCAATATATGTTGATTTTTTTCAACCAGATTATTATAGATTAAAATTGAAAAAAAGTGCTGCACCAGCCATGCAAATGATGGAAAAAGCATCATCAAATATGGCATATATTTCTGGTGGTTTAGAAGATAAAGTAGCTGAACAAGAATATGTAGATGGTTTGAAAGCTGATGATAATAAGGTTACGATTCAGGAAGGTGATATGGCTGTTGAGTATAATATTGCCACTGCGCAAGATGTGGAAAGTGACAACAAAGAACATATTGTTGGAATACAAGAAATAGAAATGCCTGCAATTTATAATTATCATACAGTTCCAAAATTAGATTTGAATGCGTATTTATTGGCGCGCGTTACGAATTGGGCAAAATATAATTTATTGGCTGGTGAAGCGAATATTTTCTTTGATGATAATTATGTTGGAAAATCATATTTAAATCCGAATGTGAGTAGCGATACGTTGTTGATTTCATTAGGTAGAGATGAAAAGATTTCGGTGAAACGTATGAAGTTAAATGATTTTTCTTCTAAAAAATTATTTGGTCAAAATATCAAAGAAACCAAGGTGTTTGAAACATCGATAAAAAATAATAAGAACACAGCAATAGAAATTGAAGTATTAGATCAATTTCCGATTTCTAAAAATTCGCAGATAGAAGTTTCGTTAGATGATATGAAAGATGCGCAAGTGACAGAAGAATATGGCAAGTTGATTTGGAAATTTAAATTACAACCAAATGAAACGCGTAAAATAAAATTATCCTACACGATAAAATATCCAAAAGACAAACAAATTAGCGAAGCTAATTAGTCGTAAGTGGTAAGGTGTAAGTAGTAAGATTTTATACTTTCTACTTACCACTTATTATTCTTTTCTCACTTTGGCATCAAACTTGTAAATAGTAAATAAGATAGCCGTAGTTTATGTGATTTTTTAAATGGACGAGCCGCTTAGTAATAAGCGGCTCGTTTTTTATTGTAAAATTGAATTATTTGATACTTAAAAAATCCAACCTTTGAATACTTGAGTTGTAGAAACGGTTTTAGGTTGTCCATTTCCCCAAGCTACACCAATATCACGAATTGCTTGAATACTTGCTTTAGGTAAGTCGTATTCTTTTTTGAAATAAAGGTCCCATTCTTGACCATTTATTTGTTTCATGCGTGTTTTAATTTCTTCGCCTAATAACTTAGCTTCGGAAAAACATTTTGCATTTGGATTAATTTGTGAAAGAATTGCACCAGCTCTATCAGCAGCATCACGATTCATATTTGCATTCCAAATTTGTTTAGCTTCTGCTAGTTTTGTTTTGCAATCAAACTCAATGTATTGAGGAAATATTTTTTCAGCTAACGCTAAACTTTTTCCATAACACTCTCTGGCAACAGATGGAATGCTACTTAGAAGATAATATGCTTCACCGTATTGATTTTGATTTGCAAGTGATTGAGCTGTTTGAAGAGTGACATCACAGTTTGTAGTATAGAAGTCGATTATTTTCTGTTTACCTTTTTCCAAAAATGCTTTCATCTCAGGACTAGAAGCTTTAACACTGCGTATTGCTTGAGTAAAAGCTTTGTTTTCTGTGTTTCCAGCACCTTTTGCGTTAATGGTAATGGTTTCAAAAATAGTTTTATCAATTGCATCAACTATATAGAATACTACATCAACATTGAATGCATACATAGCTGGTGTAGTAGCAACTACTTCTTTATTTACAAATACAGGTTTTGCGGTTAAGAAAAAACGACCATATTTGTCGGTTCCAGCTAAACCTAAACCATTTCCAGTTGCAATCATATTAAGTTTGTCTTTTAAATAAGATTGAGCATAATCTGGAACTACACTAAAATCGTCAGAAACGTAAGTATTTAGTACTATTCTGTTGGCATCATCTAAGACCTTGCCACTACTAGTTTGAGCGTTTACAAAAGCAACTGTAAATAAATTAAATGTTGCTATTATTATGAATACTATCTTTTTCATGTATTTAAATTTAATATTTTTTATATTTTATTTACTTCCTAAGACTATGGTTGCACCGCCTAAACCTTTTGTCATTAGTTTATTAGTGATAGAATAAGGCGCACTGTTTAAGAATTTTTGTAACCCTTTACAAAAACCTTTAGCATCGATTGCTTTGCCATTGGTATCGTATAGTGGAATTCTAACTTGTTCAAAAAGCATGTAGTTTTCAGTAGCATCTGATGTACTAAATCTACCTTTTACTGTATTTTTAGCAAACCAATCTTCAATAATAGATGAAAGTTCTTCGCCATTATATTCTGATTCTAAATCATTTTCCCAACTATCAAATTTTTTGATACGTACGGTAATTTCTCGACCATTTTCAAATAAATCACTAAAATGTGCTTGAAGTTGGCTGTTGAAATTGTCAATGTGTGTTAATACGGCTTCTTCTAATAAAACAGGTAATTCAGCACTAAAAGACTGTTGACCTGTACCAGAAGCACCTGCTACTTGTTTGTCACTGTAAGCGTCTAATCCTTGTAAATTAAATGTAATAGATCGTTTTGGTCCAGTTTGATTAATTGTCCAGGTAATTTGCATGATTATATCAGCTTTTGCTGTTTTTTTCAGTCTGTCAATTGGACTTTCTGAAACACCACTACCGCTTTTTGAAGTTAGTAATGCATCTTCAGCCATTTCACCTTTCATTGATTTAAGTGCAGATTCTAAATTTTTTAACGGAAATCCTCTTTCAGCCATTAGTTCATTTAGTTTACTCATTACTAAAAGCAAGTCGCTGCTACCTTGAACAGCTGCTTCGTAATCTGGAACAGTTTTTACCACACCCATTTCATCAAATTTTGTTACATATCCATTTCTGATGCACCAATTATCGCTAGGCACTACCATTATGGTTGGTTTTTTAGCTTGAGAGAATGCATGCGTGAATTGGAATAATAAAAAAACTGACAGTCCAATTTGTTTTAATAGTTTTTGCATATGATTTAAATTTTGAATTTTTAAATTTTGTTGTTTATTCAATACTATTTATTGTAGAATTGAACGAAATAATAATAATGATGATGCTTTATAAAATGCAAGAATTAAAATCCTGAAGTAAGACCTTTGATAACGCCAGCAGCTTCTAAATCTTTTCTTAATGCATCTTTCATTACAGAAACAATAATTCCGATTTTGTATTCTTTCCCTACTTTTATTGTTTGTGGAATTCCATCGCCAGATACAGAAACATATTTCATATAATCACCACCATCTTTGAAAAACTTTTCAAAGTAGTCTTTGTGTTTGTCTTCCACACCAACTTCTGGTGCAAGTGCTTTTTGAGAAGGGCAAATTTGTCCACTACCAGCAAAACCTTTAAATACAATAGCATGAACTGCATTTTTCTTTGCTTGTTCAATTGCAACTTTTGCATTTTTAGAATACGACCAAACTTTTACTAAATAAGAACCTTGCGAACCTATGCCGACGCATTCTAATTCATATCTCCATTCTTTAGTAGCAGTTTCTGCTTTTTTTCGTTGCACGGGTTGTGCTATTGATATTGCTTGGAAAAACAGCATTATCAACGGAATAATAAATAATTTTTTTTTCATAAATTTACGTTTTGGTTTTAAATATAATTAATTTTTTTTTCGATGTGTTACAAAGTTAGATTAAAGCAAATATAATTGTAATATTTTAATCTGACAATAATATGTTTGTTTATTTTTATGTATTAATATTCTGATTTTATTGTTTACTTCACTACTTAATTTGTTTAATAAGCATTCCTATATATAAACCTTTACTTTTTCCAGAGAAAATTGTAAAATCTTTATTGTTATCGTTCTTTTCTTCACTTGCCATATATCTATTGTCCCAAATGTTTTTCTTATCAACAGTAATAACAGAGACTCTTTTGTAGAATGTTTTTCCGTTTTTATCAATGTTTTGTTCGAGTACTTCATATTTATCACCACCTTCGAGTCCTTCTTTTAGTCCAATTTTTGCAGCGATTGGATCTGTATTGTAAAGTGGTGTTTTAGTTTTAAACTCATCGTGGTTTCTTTGTAGTTTGGCAATTACTTGGTCAACAGATTTAACGGTAGCTTTAGCAATTAATTCTTCTTCAGTTTTAGTTGTAAATACACTTGACTGCGTTTGTTCTTTTGCAATTTCTGAGCCAATATAATCTAGAGTAAAAATATTAGTATTGTCGAATGCATTTTTTTTGTTCTTATCGAATGAATTATCATCAATCCAATAATTATTATAAAAGTCTGCAGCAACAGCATCGTCCCAATGTAAACGATAAAGGTAAGAAGTTGCTTTAATAAAATATCCTTTACCAGCAACAGTTAAAGCTGTGTTTGTTGTTGTTTCTGCGAGAGAAACTGCTGAACCTGCACCTGGAATAAATCTAAGAAATGCGGATGCTGTACTTACTGCTTTTTTTGTTTTTGTTGCAACATCTTCTTTGTTTGTGTACTTAAAGTCTGTAATTACAACAAATGTATTATTTATAAGTTCTTCTCCAGCATCTGCTAAAAGAGATAAACCACGAGTTGTGTTTTTTGCATTTTTTACATCCATTTCAGAGGCATTATATTGTCCTCTTTCTGCAATAAGATCCATATTAAAAGTTCCTTTTTTACTTCTATTGAACCATTTTGCAACCAATTCTCTAGCAATATCATTTGTATTTAAAAATTCATCGATAACAATTTTTTGTTCCTTTGAATTTGCATTTCCATTTATATCTCTAATATCTAAATTGTGATTATTGAATTTATCTGGAAAAGGTGCATTTGTAAAAGATTCTTTAATTGTTTCTGCATATTCTCTGGATGGATCATCAATCATTAATGTATAAAGAGAGCTTCTTCTGTATTTTAATTCAGCTGGTTTTTCAGCATCAGTTGGACTTTCTACTCTTTCTGAAGAAGCAACTTGATTAATTGTGTTTGTACCTGCTGAATTGTTATTAGAAGTATTGTTATTAGAAGTGTTGTTGTTAACTACAATAGTTTCTAATTCTTTTTTACTTTTCTCAACTTCACCTATACCGAAGCATGCAAGTGTAGCAGTTGTATTTGAATTGATATCATCTTTTGTTATAAATGCATATTCACCAATATCTATTTTTTCAGGTAATTTAATTTCAAAAATATTATTTTCAATTTTATCTAATTGGATATTTATTTTATTTTTTAAAGGTTTTATTGCAACTTGTCTTTTGTCTTTTTTAAAATCACAAGGTGCTAAAAAAATAAAGTCATCTTTATCAACTTCTGAATTTAATTTTACCATCATCTTAGGTAACTTTCCTTCCACAAATTGAATTGACGCTTCTTGAGTACCTAAATCTAAGATAGAACCTTTGCTGGTTACGTTTGCATTTGTTTCTTCTAAGGGTTTGTATTTTTTATCTTTTAAATAATAAACAAAATTATCTTTTTCAATTTCTGTAAAGTTATTTGTATTTGGTTTAGTTTTTTCAATTGTTGGTGAAGTTTTAGATTCTGTTTTTTTTGTTGGAGTATTATCTTTTGTTGTTTCTTTTTTATTTGAATCTTTTGATAATGTTATTTCATTTGATCTAGCTGTTTGTTTTAGTGTACCCGACTCTTTTGGTGTTGTTGTTTGTTTTGATGTTGCTTTTTGGTCAATTACAGTGCCATTGTCTATTGCTTCTAATTCAGCATGTAGTCTTGCTAATTCTTCTAGTTTTGCTTTTTTTAATGCTGCCTTTTTGGCTTCTTCTTCATCTTTAATTCTTTGCTGCTCTGCTAGTTTTTCTTGCTTTTCCTTTTCAATTCTTTCTTCTTCAGCTTTTTTAGCTTCTTCTTTTATTCTTTGTTGTTCCGCTAATTTTTCTAATCTTTCTTTTTCAATTCTTTCTTCTTCAGCTTTTTTTGCTTCTTCTTCTACTATTCTTTGTTGTTCCGCTAATCTTTCTTGTTCTTGTTTCGCAATTTTTTCTTCTTCTGCCTTTTTTGCTTCTTCGGCAGCTTTTTGTTGTGCAGCTATTTTTTCGGCTTTCTTTTTTTCTAGTGCATCAATTTGTTTTTGAATTTCATCTTCTTCATTTGTTGAAACAGATGTATTT
>CALLKF010000118.1 GCA_938008535.1 uncultured Saprospirales bacterium
GTATAGCAGATTGTTTCTTTTGCGTCAACTTTCATGGGAAACCTATATCGAAGTCGGGAAGAGAGAATCACTTAAGAAGAAAAAAAAACGACTCCGTGAAAACACACTTTTCCATAAAATTTTTTGTTGCTAAAATGAAAAAAGATAGTCGCTATACCTTGCTTGATGCCACATTATTGGTGCTGGTTATTTGTTTGAGACTGATTTTAAGAAAGAAGTTTACTCCGATTTAACTGGCGAGCGCGGCACACTGATGGGCGCCATTGCAGGAATCTTTGAGGCACAGTACGAGGTGCTTCGTTCAAAAGGACACTCGCCTTCAGAAGCTTTCAATGAAACGGTGGAGGAGTTGACACAAAGCCTTATGCCGCTCGTTGCTGAAAATGGTATGGATTGGATGTATGGTAATTGCTCAACAACAGCACAACGTGGTGCATTAGACTGGAAAGGACCATTCCGTGAAGCTGTATTACCTGTATTCAAAGATTTATATGCAAAGGTAGCAGCAGGCGAAGAAGCACAACGTTCTATCGATACTAACTCACAAGCTGATTACAGAGAAAAATTAGAAGTAGAATTAGCAGCAATCAGAGATTCTGAAATGTGGCAAGCTGGTAAAGCAGTAAGAAGCTTGAGACCAGGAAAATAATAGAAATAAGCATTATTGTTCATTATCGAAGCAATAAGTTTAAATTCAATTAAAATAAAAGATGCCATCGCTTTGCGATGGCATCTTTTATTGAAACTAAAATAGAAATACTATTGTTACTATAATTATTATGGAAATTACACTCACTACACCAGCTATTTTATTTTCAACAGTATCATTATTATACGTTGCTTACACAACGCGCTTCGTGGCAATCTCTAACTTAATTCGAACCTTAAAAACACGCTTCGAATTAGATCACGAACAGCAAGTTTTACAGCAAATTGCAAACTTACGTACTCGTGTGTTACTAATCAGAAATATGCAATTGTCTGGTATTATTTCCTTAATTCTTAGTTCAATTTCGATGGTTTTTATTTATATAGGAAATCAAAATGCAGGTTTTATCATTTTTGGATTAAGCTTATTGTTTCTAATTTATTCAATGCTATTGGCTGCGCGCGAAATATGGATTTCTGTTGAATCTTTGAATATTGAACTCAATTCTATTCAAGAATTAAGTAAAGATAACATTGATGATGGCTTACTTATCACACACAATATCAAAAAGATAACTAAGAAAACAAAAGAAATATTTGATGATAGTCATTAGTTATTCTTCAATTGTCAATGGTCAATGGTTATTAAAAAATAGTCAATAAATTAGTTAATTACCAAATGACTAATGACCAAAATCCATCCACATTCGTTTATAATCAACTCTTTTCAGTAAAAATAAATATTTCAACTTTACGTTGGAATAATTTTTGATTAATTCCGTTATCATTCATAATTAAACACACTTTATGCGTAAGATATTTCTTATTGTACTTATAACCTATAATATTTCTCTTGTAACTGTTGCACAAACTACTTTCAAACAAATAGATATTCTCAAATCATACAAAGAAGCAGAAGAATTAGTGAATTTAGGTAAATATGCTATTGCACAACCTTTTCTAACTGATTTTATCCAAAAATATGATAACAAAACCTTAGATAAATCGAATCTCATTTATGCTGATGCTATTTATTACAAGGCAGTTTGCCAAAAAGAAACTGGTTCACCTGAAGCTGAAAAAGATTTAATCTTTTTTGCAGAAAATTTTAAAGGACATCCGAAAACTAATGGCGCTTATTTTCATTTAGGTGATTTAGCATACATTGCAAATAACTACAAAGATGCATTAGAATGGTTTGATAAAGTTGATGAAGATGCATTAACTGGAAAAGATGTCACAGAGTTTCAGTTCAAACGTGCATTTGCAAATTTTGCATTAAAAAAATTCCAGCAAGCAAGAATGTATTTTAATCAGATTGCTGCAAAAAAAAATCATCCATATAATGAAGAAGGTTACTATTATTCTGGACTTTCCAGTTATTATTTAAAAGATTACAATGGCGCATATAAAAGTTTCCAACCTTTAGAAACTTCTAAAAAATATGGCAAGATAGTTCCGTATTATTTAACGTCTATTAAATTCATCAACAAAGATTATAAAGGTGTAATTACATATGCAGTTCCAAAATTAAAAGAAGGCGTTTCGTATATCAACGAAATGAAACATTTAATCGGAAACTCTTATTATGAATTAAAAGACTACGATAATGCTTTATCATATTTAGAAGACTATGTACAAAATGCATCGAAAGTAACACCAGAAGATTATTACATACTTGGATATGTGCAAGCTCAAAAAGGACAATGCGATAAAGCTATCAATAATTTAGTGCAATTGTCACCATTAGAAACTGCACTTGGACAAAATGCTATGTTTTTATTAGGACAATGCTATGAGAAAACTGGAAAGAAAAACGATGCTCGTACTGCATTTTTACAAGCAGCACGAATGAATTTCGATAAAGCAATTCAGGAAGAAGCTTGGTTTCAATATGCAAAATTATCGTATGAACTTGGACAAACTAATGATGCTTTAGTTTCATTGAAAAATTTTATCACTGCATATCCAAATTCAAAATATACTTTAGAAGCAAACGAACTATTGGCTGATTTATTTTTGATGACGCGCAACTACGAAGAAGCAATGTCTATCATCGATAATTTGCCAACAAAATCAGAAAAACTAAAAGAAGCATATCAAAAAATGGCATATTATCGTGCAGTTGAAAATTACAATGATTATAAGTTTGAAAATGCTGAAACATTTTTTGATAAATCATTAAAATATACCAATTCAAAAAGTTTTGAAGCATTGGCCTATTATTGGAAAGCTGACATGGCAACGCAACGTGGCGAATATGAT
>CALLKF010000119.1 GCA_938008535.1 uncultured Saprospirales bacterium
ATCTAACAAAATGTGTTCGTTAGCATTAAAAATATTTTTTTGTGCACGTACTTTAAATTTGCGTTTGTCGCCTTTTACAGTTATGTATTGCACACATTTATTGATCAATTCATCGGTTGCGTTGTAGTTTTTATTATGTAAAAATTCATTCATGCGCCAGCGCCAAATTCCTTCGCCACAAAACATACCAATTTTTTTACCATTCACTTCGTTGAATAATAACAATGGATTTTCAGTGGCAATATTTCCAATCTTTTGTTTATAAAAAACGGATGCTGTAGTGGCCAACTGATAGCGACCAAAAGGCGATAAAAACGGTGGAAATGTTTGAATCGTTTTTAAGGTAGATTCATTAATCGTAAATTTTGAAAATGAATTTTCATAAATTGGATACACATCATTTCCATTTAAAGATGAACCAGCAATTTGCAGAACTTTTTGTAATGCATTGAATTGCGCTAAATTTGTATTTGCTGATAGTACCAATAAAATAGGTGTTTGCGATGCAAATATTTCTTGAATTGTATTTAATTTATTGGAAGCACCAAGTGAAGGCAAGCCATGTAAAATAATTAGATTGGCATCTTTATAATTTCCAGTATAGTTTTTAATATCAGCTTGTTCAAACTGATAATTTTTATTTTGTTCAATCGCATTTTTAAACGCTTTTATATCTGGATGTGGTGCATCATAAAGTATCAGTATTTTCTGTCTGCCATCAATGACTTCAACATACGCAACATCTACATTATTTTCTAAAATCGCTTCACCAGCAATTGTTTTTAGTTTTACTTTATATTGCAGAATACCAGCTTTATTGGCATCGCCAATTACATCTGTTTGGAAATTAAAATGATCATCTGTAATAGAAATAACTTTAGAAGTGATTTTTCCTTCTGGTGAAGTGATTTCTAAAACAGTATTTTGTCCCTGCAAATGATTGGCTTCAATTTGTACATTGATATTAAATTGGTCACCAAGATATACAACATCTGGATAGCGAACACTTTTTATCAACGCATCTTTTTTTAAGGATGTGTCGCCTAAAGCTATCGTATATATTGGTGTTGTTATCGCATTTTTATTGTAAATAGGTGAGTTGCCTTTGTTGAAAATTCCATCAGAAGCTAAGATGACGGCACCAATATTTTGCGATGCATGTCGCGTAAAAGCTTCATTTATGGCTGCAGAAATATCTGTTTCTTTTTCAGAGAAATTTGGTGTTTTATAATCCATTAATATATCGCTAAAATTATAAGACACCAATTCGAATTTATCTTTTATTTTATCTTGAAGTGAAGCCAATTGCTCTAAATATTTTTGTTTGTTATAATTGCCAAACGAAATATTTAATGATGAAGTATTGTCTTGTAATAAAATAATTATCGGTTTGTCTTCTTCAACTTTTTTAGTTTTAATTAATGGTGATAATAAAAAAAATGAAATTAATGTAATGGCTGCAAACCGTAAAAATGCTAAAATATATTTCCAGTGTTTTTTTTCTTTTTCATTAAAAATAAATTCTTTTCTACCATACAAAATATATGCGAATACAATTCCTGTTGCTATGCAAAATAGCAAAAACCACCATGGATATTCGAGTATGAAAGTCATTTGTAAGTTATGAGTTGTAAGTTATGAGTTGTAAGTTATGAGTTGTAAGTTATGAGTTATAAGTTATAAAACAAACATTATACTTTTACAAACATCTTTATTTTTGTGGAATAATACAAAAAGAATGCGTTATAAATAATAGTTTAGTTCTAACTATTACAACTAAAAGGTATGACACAGATGCTGAAACAAGTTCGGTATGACCCATTGCATTGGTTCGTGAAATATGAACCGATGCAATATTTTTTTTAATTTAAAAATATGTATCTTAGCTTTATAAAATAATATTTTTAATTACCTTATAAATAAATGAACATGAAAAATTTCTGCATCTTATTAGTTTTATTGTCAATTAATTTTATCGGTTTCGGACAAAGTATAACCATAAATGGTTTGGATATGGCTACAACACCACAAAAAGTTATTAATAAAGGTATAGGTGGTTATCATGGTGCTATTGATAATTCATGTAAAACATTTATGCCGAGCGGTGTTGGTACTTGTAACAATCCACAGTTTGACCAAACAAAGATTGACATACTTACAAAAACGAATGTACAAACAATGCGTTTCCCATATTATGGAATACCATTTTACCATTTCGGATTAAATAAATCTGGAATGGGTTATGACTCTACAGAATTATATTGGAATAGAGATGATGCAGATGATATTTTTTTATCATGTACTATTGTTACAAAACCGAAGACAAAAAAGATAACAGAAATATTGAATCGTGAAAATAGACAATACACTAAAAATGCTATTTTTGATTTTATCAGATATGTAAAATCTCAACAATCTGCAAACAATTCTACAGTCAATGCTATTTATGCTGCTAATATATTTCAACATTTATGTGTATCTGGAGGAACAATAAATACATGCCCAATTGGATATGGAATTACAAACCCAGTTTTTAGAAATGTACAACCAGGTACTGCACAATTTAATACAATGCTCAATGAAACATTAGATGCAATTAAATTATTAAAAGATAGTTCGATAAATATTGTTGGAGTTGAATTTGATAATGAACCATTTTATTGGGCATATGGATTTAAATCAAATAAAGTTAGAGTACAACAATATATTCAAATTTGTAAGGCATATACTGATAGTATAAAGAAATACTATCCGACAATTAAAGTTGCAACTCCTTTAGAACACAAGAATTACCAAGATACTGTTTATGGAAAAAATTTCTATCATTACTACATGACGAATGAAAATTATTATGATGCCTTTTCTTTTCATTCGTATGAAGGTTCAATGTTAGAAGCACCAACTAATTCTTGCAACTATACAACAGGAAATAGATATACTCTATGTGCATCTGGTGATTATCAATGTGATAAAAATGGAGTTAATTTTGTTGTAAATAACACTTATTGTAATACATCATCTAATTATCCAATAACGTTAAATGGAACAAATAATTATTTTGATTACAAAAATAAAGAGTACTGGTATTTAGAATATAATCTAAATGCAAAGAATACACCTAATTCTCTCTTACATGCGGATTGGTTTTATAAAAATCTTTTTTCGCATTTTATACCAAGTGATAGAATCAAATATGCAATATATTGGGGAAGTGTCGGTACTCCAAATTCTGTAGCAGATACTTCAAATCCAGCTGCAAGTCATTGGGGAAGTTTAATGCGTTTTGAAGGAAATTCACCAAGATATAATGATGCCTATTATCCAGCGACTTATGTTAGTAAAATTTTTACAAATAACTTAAAACTATTAAATGTTGATTGGAATAATTGGCAAACATTATCATATGTACAAACAAATACTTTTACTGGTATAGACAACAATAACTTATTTTTACGTTGTTTTGTTGATAGTATTAAAAACATTGGGACTCATGGTTCTAAAGAAGTGTATTTGTATGTTTATTTTTCAAACACATCAAATAAAAAAATATCCATAAACTATAGTTCAATGGCATTTGCACCTTATCAAACAGGATACACAAATTTTACAGTAAATACATCTAAACAACTAGAAATAAATTATGAACAAAGACCATATTCTTCATTTTCAACAGTTAGTTGGAATAATAATCAATTTTTTTCAACTGGCATTTTTTTAAACAATACTGATACCATGCGTGAAAATTCAATTGGGTATATTAAAATACCTTTAATAAGTGGTTGTACATATTGTAGATTAAAATCTGACACGTCTATTCAAAAGAATTTTGAAAAGAATTTTGAAAACCAGTACGATTTTATTTTTTATCCAAATCCAAGTAATGGAATTGTAAATTTTGAATTTAAAAATAGTGAGTTTTTTAAAAGTTTAGAAATTTATGACATTGCTGGTAAAATAATTTTACAAAAGGAAATCTATAAAAATGAAGAAAGCTTAGATTTATCTAATTTATCTAAAGGTGTTTATCTTTACAAAATTATTAAACAGAATGGTAATCCAATAGTTGAGAAATTTATTTTGCAATAACTTTTCTAAAGCCAAATGACTACTAAGGATTCAATTAAGAACATCAGTTTGTTCAACAAAATTATTTTTGGAGTTTTAAGTGTATTTGTATTAATTAGCATTCTACAATATTTAAAAACTAAAGGGTTTTATGAAACGTATAACTATGCACAATATGCATTTACTTACCAAAAATGTGGTTATGTATCAAGAGGTTTGATTCCATCTATATTTCAATCATTACATATTAAAAACACACTGTTATTTATTTTTATTTTTTCTGTTTGCCAATTAGTGTTTTGTTTTTTATTCTTTAAAATTGCATCGTTTAATGTTGAATTAAGATACACTTACATAGTTTTTTTCTTTTCTTCGTTAGGTATTTTGCATTTTGCATTAGATAGCTTTAGATTAGACATTTTTATTTACACACTTAGTTTGTTGGTATATCTAAGTTTATTTCAGCAAAAAATTATTATTGCTACAATACTATCAGTCATTGCAATAATTATACACGAAGCAGCTTATTTTTTAATAATACCTGTTTTCTTTATGTTTATTACATCCAATAAAAAAAGATTTCTATTGCTTTTATTTTTTTCTGCTTTATTTCTAAGTTCTGTTGTTACAAGTAAATTATTAATAAAAGATAATGCTGTACAATTAATAAAAGATTTTACACACTTAACTATAGTTCCAGAACATTATTATCTGTCTCGTATTTCTTCAACTGCCGAAACACTTAAATACTATTTTTCAGTTTTAAATATAAAAGTCAATGTGGTTTTTGTATTGTTATTCATATTGCTATTTATTTTTATTTCAACCAAAAAGATTTTAAAAGCATACTACTATATACTATTTCCATTAATGCTATGTATTATTGCTATTGATTGGTATAGATGGATTCATATGGTATATTTTCTGTTGTTTTTAGTTTTGATAAAAGAAAATATTTCGATTCCCAAAAGCAAAGCAAAAAAGATTATACTATATTCTTATCTAATTGGCATTCCTGTTGCCATGTATATAAAAGGAAGTTTAATTTACACAGTTGCATTATTGATTGTAAAATAAACAATCTTAATTGAGAATCAAGCAACGGCATATGTTTGATGTGCATCAGTAATTGTACATCACACAACGAGTATTGTACATCCAACAATCACTATTGTATCTGAAACATTTGCCATTGTTGGCTCAACAATCTTCATCGTATTTATAACATCAGCCAATGTTGGCTCAACAATCACCATTGTATTTGTAACAATAGCCAATGTTCGCTCATCAATCATCATTGTATGTGCAACATTAGACATTGTTGGCTCAACAATCATCATTGTATTTGCAACAATTACCATTGTTGGCTCAACAATCTCTATTGTATTTGTAACATCAGCTATTGATGGCTCAACATTCATAATTGCATCTGTAACAATTGCAATTGTGTTAACCTTTTTTCTTTTTAACATTTTTTAAAATATGAAATAAACGAATGGCATAAAGTCTGCGTTGTAGATATATATTGCAATATTTTAAAAATTATTCTTTAAAATTAAAAATAAACACATGAAAAATGCAACTTTTCTGCCGCGCGATAAAGCAGGCAAAGAACTTTGGTTAAAAAACTTTACAGCCAAAATTTCAAAATATGCTACCAAGTATAATATACTTGCAGCCGAAATTACCGACATACAGCAAGCGTTAGTGTATGTAATTTTTATCAACGATTATTTTAATCAGTATTCCGGTTTCGTAAAAGAATTAGGTGAGTATGTGAAAGAAGTGTACGATGGCAATAAAAACAACAATGTACCCAGTGTTGCACCTACACCACCTGCTTTTGCAACCATACCTGCTGCTGTGGCACCAGCAGTATTTGACAGAGCCGTTTCATTAGCCAACAGAATTAGAGAACATCATAAATATACCATTGCAGATGGTAGTGATTTAGGTATTGAATCACCACCTAAAGCAAAAAAAATAATTGATGTTAACGGAGCAAAACCGATTTTACAAATACAGTTAGTGGATGGTGGTCGTCCAGAAATTATTTGGAAAAGAAACGGCTTAGATGCTTTAGAAATCCATGTAGATAGAAGTGATGGCAACGGCTTTGTTTTATGTGGCATTGATTTAAAGCCAAACTTTACAGACGAGTATGATTTGCCAATTAAACCAGAACTATGGCGATACAAAGCCATCTACCGTATGGACAATAAACCAGTTGGTATATGGAGCGATGTTGTTAGCTTGGCGGTAGTAAAACTTGGCTGATAAAAAAAGTTTAATGTTATTGATATAAAAATGAAAAACAGCTTGAATTATCAAGCTGTTTTTTATTTGTCTAATGACTATTGATTAATAACTAATCAACTATTATTTACTTAACGCTTCTGCAACGGTTTTGCCAATGTTTGCTGGTGAATCTACAACATGAATTCCACATTCGCTCATGATTTTCATTTTAGCAGCAGCCGTATCTTCAGCTCCACCAACTATTGCACCAGCATGACCCATTCTTCTTCCTTTCGGTGCCGTTTGTCCAGCAATGAAACCAATAACAGGTTTTCTTAAATTATCTTTAATCCAACGTGCAGCATCCGTTTCCATGCTACCACCAATTTCGCCAATCATTACAATGGCGTCAGTTTCGTCATCATTCATAAACATTTCAACTGCTTCTTTAGTAGAAGTTCCAATGATTGGATCGCCACCAATTCCAATAGCAGTTGATACACCAAAGCCAGCTTTTACAACTTGATCAGCTGCTTCGTAGGTTAAAGTTCCAGATTTTGAAACGATACCAACTCTTCCTTTTTTGAAAACAAAACCTGGCATAATGCCAATTTTTGCTTCATCAGCCGTAATAATTCCAGGACAATTTGGTCCAATCATACGCACACCTTTTGATGTAACATATTTTTTAGCTTTAATCATATCTTGCACTGGAATTCCTTCAGTAATAGTAACGATTAATTGAATACCTGCGTCAGCAGCTTCCATGATGGCATCAGCAGCAAATGCTGGTGGAACAAAGATAATAGATACATTTGCACCAGTTGCTTTTACTGCATTTTCAACAGTGTTAAAAACTGGTTTGTCTAAATGTGTACTACCTTCTTTTCCAGGTGTAACACCACCAACTACATTGGTGCCGTATTCTATCATTTGTGTTGCGTGAAAAGTACCTTCTTTTCCTGTGAAACCTTGTACAATTACTTTTGAATTTTTGTTAACTAATATGCTCATCTTATTTTAATTATTGAATAGTTTGTGTTTATTTAAGTTGTAATTCTATTTATGTTGTTTGTGTTTTTCTATGATTTTTAACAGTCGTGCATCACGAGCTTCTTTTAAAAATTCAGACGCAAAAATGAAATCAATTAATTCTTGGTTGTCAGATTCGAATAAAGATTCTTTATCGCCTTCCCAATGTTTATTTCCTTGATGCAAGAAAATTATTTTATCACCATTTGCAATAACACTATTCATATCATGCGTATTAGTGATAGTGGTGATTTGATATTCTTCGGTAATTTCCATCAATAATTCATCAATTACAATGGAAGTTTGTGGGTCTAAACCAGAATTTGGTTCGTCACAAAAAAGATATTTAGGATTAAGAACAATGGCTCGTGCAATGCCTGTTCGTTTTTGCATACCACCAGAAAGTTGTGAAGGGAATTTTAGATTTGCATTTACCAGATTAACACGTTTCAATACTTCATTTACTCTGTCTTTTTTTTCAGATAAAGACATTTTTGTAAACATATCTAACGGAAAACGCACATTTTCTTCTACGGTTAAAGAATCAAATAAAGCACCACCTTGAAATAACATTCCAAGCTCTCTTCTAATTACATTTTTTTCTTCAATATTCATCGCAACATAATCACCTTCATCAAAAAGAATATGACCGCTAGTTGGTGTCAATAGTCCAACAATACATTTAAGTAATACTGTTTTCCCAGATCCACTTTTACCAATAATTAAATTATTTTTTCCAGCTTCAAAATGACATGAAACTCCTTTCAACACTTCTTGTGTTCCAAATTTTTTAATGATATTTTGTACTTCTATCATCTAATTTTTAGTTTAATAATAGCCATGCTAAAACAAAATCTGCTACTAATACCATTACGGAACTTAATACAACTGCTTTTGTACTTGCTTTTCCAATTTCTAATGCACTACCTGAGGCATAAAATCCTTGATAACAAGATATTGAAGTAATAATGAATCCAAAAACGGTTGCTTTAATTAGCATCACATTGATATTTTTTTGTAAAAAACCCATTAAAACACCTTGCATATAATCTTCGCTGGATACATAACCTGTTAATTCACCAGCTAATAAACCACCATAAATGCCAGTAGCTGCTGCAATAACGACCAGAATTGGTACCATGATAATGGCTGCTGCTAATTTAGGACCAATTAAATAAGAAAAGGTATTGACACCCATAATTTCTAATGCATCTATTTGTTCGGTAAGTCGCATGGTTCCTAATTCAGACGCTAAGTTTGAACCTACTTTTCCAGCTAATATTAATCCTGAAATGGTTGGTGCTAATTCCAAAATCATGGATTCTTTAACTACATAGCCAACAAAATACATCGGAACCATTGATGTAGATAAGTTATAAGCAAATTGAGTTGAAGTTACTGCTCCAATAAAAAATGAAATCAATAAAATAATAATTACGGAACCAACGCCAATATTTACCATTTGGCGCATGGTTTCTTTCCAGTACATTATTGTACGTTCTGGTTTTGTAAAACAACGTTTTATCATTAAGATATATCTTCCGATATGGAATAGTGGTCCGCCTGATTCGTGAATATATTCTGCCATTTAAACGTAGTGTTTTTAAAAACGGATAAAAATAGTGTATTTTTGTGACATTAAAAAAGAAACCATAATCAAGATGTAAGAATCATAATAGATTTTTTACATACTATGTAATTTTGAAATTTAAAATATGAATATAGTTATCACAGGTGCAAGTAGAGGAATTGGTAAAACCATCGCAGAAAAATTTTTGTCTGAAAATCACACCGTACTAATTTGTTCTAGTAATGAAGCTAAATTAACTGAATTAAAACTCCAATTTCCTACAATTATTACCTTTGTCTGTGATGTTTCTAAAAAAGATGAAGTTGTTGCATTTGCAGATTTTGTTTTACAAAATTTTGACTCAATAGATGTTTTGATAAACAATGCAGGTGTTTTTTTGCCAGGAAAAGTACATGAAGAAGAAGATGGTATTTTAGAAAAAACAATGGAAACCAACTTATATAGTGCTTATTATTTGACTCAAAAGTTAGTTCCATCTATGATTGCAAAACAAGATGGTCATATATTTAATATGTGTTCAGTAGCAAGTATTAAAGCATATCCAAATGGTGGAAGCTATTCGATTTCTAAATTTGCGTTGTTAGGATTTTCTAAATGCTTGCATGAAGAGTTAAAAGAGTTCAATATAAAAGTTACATCCATTTTACCAGGCGCAACATTAACTGATTCGTGGTCTGGAACGGATTTGCCGGAAAGCAGATTTTCCAAATCATCAGACATTGCTGATTTAATTTATACAATTACTCAACTATCTGCATTTTCTGTTGTTGAAGATTTAGTGATTCGACCACAACTTGGTGATATTTGATGAAGTAAAAAGTTGTAAGTAAAAAGTATTAAGTATAAAGATTATTTTGTAAAAATCAGTATAATCTATAAAAAATAATCAAACTAAAAACAAAAAATTATGCGTAGAAAAGCAACAGCTGTTTGGAATGGCACAGGTTTAGAAGGTTCTGGAAATTTAACTTCAATAAGTGGTGTTTTAAATAATACACCATATTCGTTTGCAGCACGTTTTAAAAATGAAGAAGGTACAGATGGTACTAATCCAGAAGAATTAATTGCAGCAGCTCATGCAGGTTGTTTCAGTATGGCACTGAGTTTCCAATTATCAAATGCAGGTTTTATTCCAACAGAATTAAAAACAAATGCAATTGTTACGATTGAAAAATTAGAAGCTGGTTTTGAATTTACAGGCATTCATTTAGACTTGGAAGCAATAGTTCCAGAAATTACCGAAGATAAATTTTTAGAATTGGCAAATGCAGCAAAAGCTGGTTGTCCGGTTTCAAAAGCATTAAGTAGTGTTCCAATAACATTGGCTGCAAAATTGATATAATCTACTTTAACTTTTCTAAAGTTTTTAAACTTTAGAAAAGTTATTTTTTCTTTTTTTTCTTTTTATACAATGCTTCATCTTTTTCAGCTTGCAACATCAACGCTTTCAAATCTTCTTTAACAATATTATCGTTTCCATAAAATTCCAGTGTAGCTGAATATAATTCTTTATCAATTTCCAATACGTGAATTGGTTTATCTAAATAGGTTTCAATCTCTTTTAAAACAGGAATTTCTTCTGTGCTACAAAACGAAACCGCTTGACCTTTTTTGTCACCGCGACCCGTTCGTCCAACGCGATGCACATAGTTTTCTGCTTGTTCAGGCAAATCGTAATTAATTACATAATCAACATTAGGAATATCAATTCCACGCGCATTAATATCTGTTGCGATTAAAATTTTTACGACACCTTTTTTAAACGCATCCATTACTTTCAAGCGTTCATCATGTTCCTTGTCGCTGTGCATCGTCAACGTTTTGATATTGGCTCTTTCCATAGCTTTTGCTACACGTTCGGCGCGCACCTTAGTTCTAACAAAAATCAAAATTTTATTTTCAGGATGTTCTTTGATGATACTTTCTAAGAAAAATCGTTTGTCATCCATTTCAATATATGCAACTGCATGTTGTATGTTTTTTGCTACTGGATCTTTTGGTGAAATTTGAATACGAATTGGATTTGTAACCAACGAATAAGCTAGTTTTTTTATCTTTTCATTAATCGTTGCTGAGAAAAATAAAGTTTGTCTATGCTTTGGTAAAAAGCGCAACATATCTTGAATATCTTTGATAAAACCAAGATCCAACATATGGTCAGCTTCATCTAAAATCAGGTAATCAATTTTATCTAATTTTAAAAAACCTTGACTTACCAAATCGAACATTCTTCCAGGCGTTGCAATCACAATATCAGCACCTTGATACAATGTATCAATTTGTGGTTGTTGTTCAACGCCACCAAAAATACAAAGCGTTTTGATGCGCATTCCGTTTGAAATCGAATCAAAAACTTCTTTCAATTGTAAAGCCAATTCGTGCGTTGGAACCATCACAATGCATCGAACTTTGTCGGTTCTGCTTACTTTTTTACGTTCATGAATTTGATGAATAATTGGAATCGCAAATGCAGCCGTTTTTCCTGTGCCAGTTTGTGCAATAGCAAGCACATCTTCACCACGCATAATTGGTGGAATAGATTTGAACTGAATATCGGTTGGACGACGAAAACCGAGTTTTTCTAAATTATCTTTGATATCGTACGCAATGCTGTAATCGGTGAATTTCATATTGATTTTTGTATCGCAAAGTTACTCAAAGAATACACACCATACTGTATTTTATGGTTAATCTTTCACAGCCAATTTTCCATCTAATTTTTCTAAGATTGCTTTTGCCTGCGCTTGATAATAATTATCATCTTTCGCTATGGTTTGAAAATAGACTTGTGCGTTTTGCAAATCTTTGGATTTTAAATAGGCCAATGCTAAATACCAATTAATATCGAAATGAAATTCTTCGGAAGTTGTGATTTTAGATAAAATATCAATAGCTTTCTTTGGCTGATTGGTTGCCATCAAACTGATAGCATAAAACAAATTATTTTTGATATTATCAGGATTAGCAGCAACTAATTTTTCATAGATTTTTACAGCACCAAAATAATCTTCTTTTTCGTATAATTCTGCTGCTTTAAAGCCAGATGTAGTATCATTTTCACCACGTATAATTCCATCAGGATAGGTTAACGGTTTGAAATTAGACGCATAAATTGCTTGTTCGTCAATAGTTCCATTCTTTTGTAAAATAAAACGCCAAGTAGAAAACGCAACTATTCCAACCAAACACGCAGCTGCAGCATATTTAAAGAAATTCATGAAAATGACTTTTTTATCAGCTTTTAATTCAGAAACTTTTTGGTCAATTTGTTGGATTAACTCTTTCTCTGTTTTTTCTATTGAAAAAGATGTGTCTTCTTTTGCAAAATTTTCAAAACCATCAACAGCATCTTTTAAAAATGGATCGTTTTCCATTTCTAACTCAAATGCATATCTTTCATCGTTTGAAAGTTCATTTGCCAAATACCTTTTAATTAATTCATTACTCATTTTCGTGTTGTTTTTCTTCCATAAAAATTTTCAAATTTCGTTTTCCATTCTGAATAGCACTTTTTACTTTATTCAGATCGTAGTTTGTTATGGAAGCAACTTCTTGGTAAGTTTTCTGCTGGTAATAAAACAATTCAATACACGTTCTTTGCTCTTCGTTTAAGTTGCTTAGCGCTTTTTGTAGTAGTTCACTTTTTTCTTCTACACTATTAAGATACATAGAAGTGTCATTTTCCATAAATTTTTCTGAATTATTTTCTAATTCAATGGTTTCCAATGATTTATTTTTTTCAATTTTTCTCAAAAGTTTGTGTTTGCACAACATGTACAACCAAGATTTGAAATAATCAACTTCTTGTGTCTTTAATTTTATTAATAGATGCTCAAAAATTTCGGAAACAGCTTCACTTGCATTTGTTTGGTCTTTTAAAAATTTATAGCAAACACCAAATACTAAAACAGCATAGCGTTTATACAACTCACCAATGTAAATTGCATCGTTTTCTTGACGATATAATTTTATTAATTCTTCATCAGAATAGCTAGCTATTGCGTCCATGATACTATCAAAAATAGTTATTATTAGTAAAAATACAAATTTATCTACGAAACAAGATTTTATATGTTTAGGTAATTTTTCAAACTGTTTTTTTACTTTTTAATGCGATTTTAATTTACTAAAATCTATTTTATCCATAAATTTCATCTTGCAACAACATAATTTAACCAATTTTTTAATAATTTTCTTTTTGAATAATTGTATTTTTGACTGTGCGTTTTTTATCACTCTTATTTATAATACTGCTGAGTAATTTTGTCTATGGACAACAAAATTCAGTAAAAATAACTGCAAAAATTGTAGATGAAAATGGCAATGCTGTTCCGTTTGCAGATGTTGCCAACCGTAGATTGCAACTTGGCTTTTCTTCTTCAAAAGATGGTGTATTTTCAACCACTATTTTAAAATCAGATTCATTAACGATATTAAAAAGTGGATTTACACCAACAAAAATAAATTTACGTGATTCATCTTTAAAAAGCGAATATTTTCTAACCATAGTATTGAATAAAGTTCCATTGGAATTAAATGAAGTACAGATAAATGCGATACGCACGCATCAGCAAATTCGACAAACTATAAATTCATTGTATGTTAAAAATACAGATGTAAATCCTGATGCACGTCCAATGATAAATCCGCTTTCTTATTTGTATGAAATGTTTAGTAAGAAAGAAAAAGAAAAACGAATTGCGTCAAAATTAGAAACGGAAGAAGCTAAACGAATTGTGTTAAAAGATTTATTTCGTTTGTACAATAATTATAATATTATAGATTTAGACGAAGATGAATACGATCGTTTTATAACATTTTTAAACATGCCTTACGAATATTTACAAAGAACCAGCGATTATGATTTAGCAGTTGCTGTTAAGCGTTCATTTGCTGGCTACACAAAAGACAAAGGCAGTTCTTTTCGTAAACAAATTTATCCACCTGCATTAGATGATATGCAACAGATTAAAGTTGGAAATAGTGATAGATAAGATATTTTTTTGTATCTTAACTTTGTGAAATATCCATTTTATTTATTTTCCAAACAAAAATGTTTTTGGATATTCCATCTGCACCTTTAAATTAATAAATTTAAACAGATGAAAAAACTTTACACTTTATTATTACTATCTACAATCGCAAATTTTGCACAAGCGCAATGTGATGGTGGAAGATTTGACATAAAAATTTTTCCTGAATTTATTCGCACCAAAAATATTCCATACCACTATGCAGGAAATTCATCAGGTTATTTTCAGCATGTTTTAATGGATGTTTTTGAACCCAAAAATGACACCATGCAATTGCGTCCACTTATTATTTTTATGCATGGTGGTGCTTATTGGACTGGCACAAAAGATTATCAAAGTCAGATTGCTTTAGGTGAAGATTTTGCCAAACGTGGTTATGTTTTCTCATCAGCAACCTATCGTTTAGAAGCATCATTTGTTTCTCTGTTATTTCAAGATAAAATGCTGAAAGCTGTTGGTCGCGGTGTGCAAGACACCAAAAAATTAGTACAATATTTTTTTAATTCTGCACGTGATAGTGGTAATCCTTTTAGAATTGATACAACAAAAATATTTTTATGTGGTGGAAGCGCAGGTGCATTTAATGTAATGCACGCAGTTTATTTAGATTCATTAGATAATTTAAATCAAGATTGGAAAACAGCACTCAATCAAATTGGTGGTGTTTTTGGTGCGTATGATTTTATAGATTTTGGAAAAACAATAAAAGGTGTGGTGAATATAAATGGCGCTTTAGGTGATAAAAGTTATTTAGATAATAATAATACTCATTTTCTGAGTGTACATAATATTTATGATCCTGAAATTCCATTTAATCGAGGTCGTCCATATAATATTCCATTTTTGATGGAAGTTGATGGAAGCAATGTGCTGCACACAAAAGCGCAGCAATTAGGCATTTACAATCCATTTTATATTATTCCAGATAATGGACACACGTCATTTTCATCTGATTTTTTTGGAACTGTTGTACAACCATTTTTTGATAGTACGGTTTGGTATATGAAAGAATTTTTTGTGCATGAATTATGTAATTCAACACCAACTGCTATTAGAAATAATTCAGTTGTGAAATTGAATCTATATCCAAATCCAACAAATGATTACGTAATACTGGAACTAACAAAGAGTATCCAAGTACCGGTTAAATTCTCTTTGTTTAACTCTGAAGGAATCGCGGTAATAAAGGGTGAACTGACAGAATCTAGAAAT
>CALLKF010000120.1 GCA_938008535.1 uncultured Saprospirales bacterium
CAGTGACTGGAGTTCAGACGTGTGCTCTTCCGATCTCTTCTATCAATTCAAGTTTAGCGGAGAGTGCATCTCTTTGTACCATTAAAATTTCCAGATAATTGGCTCTTGCCGATTTGAATAAATCATTAGAAATACTTATTGAATTTGTCAATGCTTGAACTTGTTTTGTTTGCAAATCGAGGTTTTTTTCCAAATTTTGAATTTTGGAAATATGATTAGAAACTTCAAAATAAGCGTTCAGCAAAGTTTTTTCATAATTATACAAAGCTTGTATTTGTCTAGAATTAGCACTTTTGAACTCAGCTTTTATAGCATTTCTATTGATTAATGGTGCAGTTAAACCTGCAGCTAGAGAATATAAAACAGACTCTGGGGTTTTAAACAAATAGGATGCTTTGAATGCTTGAAATCCAAAAGCACCTGTGATGTCTAATGAAGGATAAAACTCTGCTCTTGCAACTTTTACATCGAGTTTTGCCGCTTGGAGTTCCAATTCTGCTTGCTTTACATCAGGACGGTTTTCTAACAATTGAGAAGGAATACCAGTATTAATCCTTTCTGGAATTAAATTTACAAAATTTTGCTTGTCTCTTTTTATCGGTTGAGGATATCTACCCAGTAAAAAATTGATTTTATTCTCGGTTTCAGTTATTTGTTGCATAATTTGAAACTCCATATTTTGAGACGATAAAACCTCTGCTTGAAATTTTTGAACTCCCAATTCAGTGGCACGAGCAGCTTCTTTTTGAACTTTAACAATTTCTAATGCATTTTTCTGAATTTCGATATTTCTTTTCACAATATCCAACTGATTATCGAGCGCCAAAAGTTCGTAATAAGAGTTTGCAATCTCTGCTACCAAATTTGTAATTACAAAATTTTTACCTTCAACTGTTGCCAAGTATCTTGTAAAAGCAGCCTTTTTGGAATTTCTTAATTTTTTCCAAACATCCACTTCCCAATGAGCATAAGCAGCTAGTTTAAAATCATTTAAGGGTTCAGGAAACTCTTTACCTGGCATAATTTCGGTGGTTGCATCACCAGCACCTTGACTAGTGTATCGACCTACTTTTTCAACACCTGTTTCAGCACCAATTCCAATCATTGGTAACAATGCTCCTTTTCGAACTCTAACATCGTTTTTTGCAATCTCAATTTCTTGTAGCACTATTGATAATTCCTGATTATTTGAAAGCGCTATATCAATTAATTCGTTCAAATTCTTGTCTTTATAAAAAGTTCTCCAAGGAGTTTTGCTTGTATTTGTTGTATCCAAATTAGTATTATAACTATCTGGAATCTGTAATTTACTTTCATTTGTAGCTATTTGAGGTGTTTTACATCCTACCAGTACAAATAATGATATAATTACGGCTATTTTATTTTTAATTTTCAAATTTTCCATCGTGTTTATAAGGTTCAGTTTGTTCAGTTAAAGGATACTCATTTTCATAAATTGCTAATCGTGATCTATCAGCAATAGAACCGAAAATGTAGTAAAGACCTGGAATTATCAATAACCCGAAAATTGTTCCTATCAACATTCCTCCAGCAGCAGCAGTTCCAATTGTTCTATTACCAATTGCTCCTGGACCAGTTGCTAATGCTAACGGAATAAGACCAGCAATAAAAGCGAATGATGTCATTAATATTGGTCTGAATCTAAGTGCAGCACCTTCTAGCGCAGCATCACGAACAGAAAGACCTTCTTCAGCCTTTTTCTGAACCGCATATTCAACAATTAACACAGCATTTTTTCCAAGTAACCCAATGAGCATTACCATTGCTACTTGAGCATAAATATTGTTTTCTAGTCCTAACAGTGATAAACTTAAAAAGGTACCAAAAATACCCGTTGGCAATGATAGAATAATTGGTAATGGAAGTATAAAACTTTCATATTGCGCTGATAAAATTAAATAGACAAATGCAAGACAAACCAAGAATATATAAAGCGCTTCGTTTCCTCTTGAAACCTCATCTTTAGAAATTCCAGTCCAGTCTATACCAAAACCTCTTGGCAGTGTTTTTTCGGCTACTTCTTGTACAGCTTTTATGGCATCACCACTACTATAACCTGGTGCAGGCGAACCACTCACTTCGGATGAATTGTATAAGTTATGTCGAGTAATTTCAGATAATCCATATACTTTTTCTAACCTCATGAAATCAGAATATGGCACCATTTGGTCTTTGTCATTTTTTACATATAATTTCAACAA
The DNA here is from genome assembly GCA_938008535.1 of uncultured Saprospirales bacterium. GTDB lineage: Bacteria > Bacteroidota > Bacteroidia > Chitinophagales > JADIYW01 > JADJSS01. Next base: position 2,223 of record CALLKF010000120.1, read on the forward strand.
ATCAGTAGGTAAAGCTCTATACTGCGGACCAGCTTGCACAATAACTTTATATGGTCTATCAAATCGAATAAAACTTGTTTCATAATTGGAACCTATCAATGTAGAAAGGTTATTCATTGCGTTTTCTATTGAAACTCCTTTTTGTTCAGCAATATCGTTTAAAATACTGAATTGCAAGTTGCTTGCATCACCAGATTTATTATATAATTCCACTAAAAATAGAAGTACTTTTTTATCTTTTGTACTTGCAAACGCATCTATAATATCAATTCTGTCATCAACATTATAGTTATAATATTTTGAACTTTTAAAGAATTTTATAAAACGAACGGCATCTTCTTTATCATTAAAATGCATGTAGTTCAAAACTTTTATTGCTTCTTTTTGTTTAGATGAATCTGCAGATTCTAAGTTCTCAAAGAATTTTTCTGATTTACTTACAAAAGGATCTAAGCCAATTAAAGTATCAGTTGGTTTAAAAGTTGAGAAGAATTTTTGTGTAAATTCACTTGGACCGCTTATGGTATCAATAGTTGCATCTATGTAATACATTCTGCCGAATTTCACGATAATTTTCACCATTATACCACGTGTACTGTTTGTATCCGTTAATAATAAATCATAAGTAGTTTGATCTTTTAAGGTTGATTTATTAAGTTTTGACAAATGTAAATTTCTTGTTTTAGTAAAGGATTCAATCTCAGCATTCCAAAAACTATCTACATTTTTTACACTTAAATAATCATGGAATTTTTCGTAACCAACATAGATTTCTTCTAAAGTATAAGAATTCTGATATGTTTTGTGATTTACAAAAGATTCAAAAGGTTTCTTCTCTTCTTTATAATAATTATTTTGCTCTAAAGAATTATAACTTGCGTAATTAACCACTTCATCTTCAAATGGTTTTACACAGGTTGTAACTGTATAATGGAAACCTGTATCAGTATAAGTAAAGAAAGGATTTTGGTATTTATTTTTTGTAAACTTCAATGAATTAAAGAAAGTAGTTGGATACACATTTTTATCAGATACAACACCTTGCATATAATAATGAGGTCCGTTTATAATAGTTTTTAGAAAAACAAATTTGCCTTTATCTGTTTTAAGTGTAGTTTCAAATGATGGATGTTGATCTTGTATTCCAAATTTCCTGTTTAAAATTTCATATTTCAAGTCGTTGTTAAAAACCTCAGTTAAATAAGCAAGTTCGAAAGTATCTTCTTCTATATAACTATAATCATTATAATCAGCACGCATTAATTGATAGTAGTTCCCATCAACATCATACGCAAATGTTTTTTCATATTTTTTGGTATTTTTTATATTCTTAATTTTTTTATCAAAAATTGTATAAGCAGGTAATTGTGCTTCATAACCACCATATTCTGGCTGATACAATTTCCATTTATCTGTAACAATATTTAGTTTAATAGAATTGAAAAACTGTTCATTTTCTTTATTCAAAAAATAATTTCCACTACCTGCTGCTTTAAAAATCAGAATTTCTAATGGTGTTATTAGTACCACATATCTGCGAACATCACCACGTTGAGTTTTTGTAGTAATATCAAAACCTTCAAAACCATTTTTAGTAATTTCTTTTTTAGATAAAATTTTTCCTGGAATAAATTCATAGAATAAACTATCCAATCGTTTTTTGTTTATTGCCACATCATAACCACCAAATTCGTTATGCGATTTAATTCTGTAAACAGTATAATAAGATGAATTTGCAGCATCTACACATAAATATTGTTTCAATTCATCAAACACATACACTTCATACATTTTATTAGGAACATCAACCGAAAAAATATTATCATCAGTAGTAAACGTATTAAATGTTAATGGCATTCTGATTGCTTCTAATTTATCTTTTGCTGCACCAGCGGTTTTCATTTTTTCTAAAGATATTGGTCGAACGGTATATCCTTTTTTTCGCAACAATTCAATTAAACCATCTTTACCTGGCAAGTGTCCTGCACCAACACCTGTAAATAAAGATTCTTTTTTCATTATAGAATCCATATTCTGTAACATTACCAAATTTCTGTCATCAATTAAATATTTACCATACAACTTTGTAGGATAAGATTTTTTGTCCAGTGAATCTAATAAATCTAAATCGCCAGCTCTATATGCATCCTCAATAAGCTTATAAGTATTATTTTGAGATGTATAATCTTCTAATTCTTCTTCATTAACTTTAATGGAGTCATTCTCTTTTTCTTTCTTTTCAATTTTTGCATTCTCTGGGTTTATTGCTTTTAAATAATATTTCATAGCACCATCAAAAGTTTCTAATCCTGTAGTTTTTTTATTCAAACGTTTGCCACATTGATAAATAAATAAATCCAAATAAGTGCTTTCTTCAAAATCACCACGACCTAACATATCATTAAATCGATACATCATTTCATTCACTAAATCTGGATCGGCAGCTAATAATTGTGCATAATCTTCACGATTAGGAATTGTAACCTGAAATGCATTTTTATAAAAATTGGCACTACCATAACTTGCGTACGTTTTATTAGCAATTTTAAACAAATCTGAATTTATCATTTCATCTAATGATTTATCAATATTTGTTTCAAGCGCAACTATATCAACATTTTTTAAAGCTATAAAAAAAGTATCTGGTAAATAATAAGCCAATTTCTTGCTTACATGCATGGTTCCATACAAATAAGATGGCTTTGTTAGTCCATTTCCACTTATTTCCCAAAATCTACTTGGATATTTTTTTGCAGATTGTGCACTGATAGAAAGTGTCAAAAATAGAAGACATACAAATGATAAGATACTTTTACAATAGTTCATATAAAAATTATTAAAAATAAACACACAATATAAAGAGATATTTTAAGCAATTAAAAGAAAAACATTCCGTTTATATTAATTTAATTATTTTTGCAACATGACAAACGAACAATATAAAACACTCCTTGAAAGAGTCAATGCTTTCAGGAGCTATCTTTGACGTCGCTAATAAAATTGAACAAATTAAAGACGACGAAGCTAAAACTTTAGCACCAGATTTTTGGAACGACCAACTCAAAGCTCAAGCTTTGATGAAAGAAATCAAACAAAACAAACATTGGGTTGGTTTGTTTGAAAGTGTTCATAAAAAATTTGATGATCTCACCATTCTAAAAGAATTTAATGAAATTGGAGAAGCATCTGAGGAAGAAGTTGACCAGCAATATCAAATAATTGTTGATGAATTAGATGAAAATGAATTCAAATCAACCTTAAAAAACGAGGAAGATTCTCTGAGTGCAATTCTAGAAATTAATGCTGGTGCTGGTGGAACGGAAAGCTGCGATTGGGGCTCGATGTTGTTGCGTATGTATACCATGTGGGCCAATAAAAATGGTTATAAAGTTAATGAAATAGACTATCAAGCTGGTGAAGTTGCTGGAATTAAATCGGTTATTTTAGAAATTGAAGGCGATTTTGCTTTTGGTATGTTAAAAGGTGAAAATGGTGTACATCGTTTGGTGCGTGTGTCACCTTTCAATTCACAAGGAAAACGAATGACATCATTTTGTTCGGTTTTCGTGCATCCAATTGTAGATGATTCTATTGAAATTATCATCAATCCTGCTGATTTAGAGTGGGACACGTTTAGAGCGCAAGGTGCTGGTGGACAACATGTAAACAAAACAGAATCTGCAGTGCGTGTTACGCATGTGCCAACTAATACTATAGTGGAATGTCAGCAGCAACGTTCACAAATACAGAACCGTGAGACTGCTATGAAAATGTTGAAATCAAAATTGTATGAACTGGAAATGCAGAAAAAATTAGAAGCTCGTGATGCAGTGGAAGCACAAAAAATGAAAAACGAATGGGGCTCGCAAATCAGAAGTTATGTGCTGGATGATCGTTGGGTCAAAGATTTGCGTAGTGGTTATAAAGTTACCAATCCAGATGCTGTTTTAAATGGCGATTTAAATGGATTTTTTAAAGCGTATTTATTGCATAAAGAACAAAAATAAATTATCGTGAAAAATAAATTTCTTGTTTTATTACTCATTTTATTTTATAGTATTTTCATTGCAAATGCTCAACATAGTTATGTATTTATTGGCTCCTATAATTTTAGTAAAAGTGAAGATACTGCTGGAATATTTGTATTTGAATTAAATGAGAAAAATGGTCAGTTAAATGAAATAACTTCGGTGAAAAATGTTTTGAATCCTTCTTTTCTAACCATATCACAAAATGGAAAATTTCTGTACGCTTGTACAGATACAAAAACACCAAATGCTGGAAGTGTAAGTAGTTATGAATTTAATCCATCTACGAAAAAATTGACTTTCATAAATAGTCAAAAAACAAATGGCGAAAATCCAGTTTATTTATCTGTCAGTAAAAATGGAAAATGGCTGACTACTGCAAATTACAATGATGGTAGCGTTTCTGTGTTTTCATTAAACGTAGACGGAAGCATTCATCCAATAAATCAATTTATTTCATTCAAAGATAGCAGTATAAATAAAGAACGTCAAAATTCATCTCATATACATTCAACTATTTTTTCACCAAAGGAAGATTTTCTTTTTTTACCAGATTTAGGTGCTGATAAAATAAGATGTTTTCAATTTGATAGTAGTAAGAATCAACCTTTAATTGAAACTCAATTTCCATATACAAAAACAATAACAGGTAGTGGTCCAAGACATTTTACATTTCATCCAAATGGAAAATTTGCATATTGTATCGAAGAACTTTCAGGAACTGTTTCAGCGTATAATTATAAAAACGGAAAATTAGATAGTTTGCAAAGAATTAGCACACATATTAAAAAATACGACACTGTTTTAAGTAGTGCTGATATTCATATTTCACCAGATGGTAAATATCTGTATGCATCTAATCGTAGTATAGAAAACAATATTGCTATTTATCTATTTCAAAAAAATGGCACTTTAAAATCTATTGGACACCAATCAACATTTGGTACTATTCCGAGAAATTTTGCAATGGATAAGAATGGAAAATTTCTAATTGTTGCCAATCAAAAAAGTGGAAATATGGTCGTATTTAAACGAAATAAAAAGACTGGATTATTAAAAAAGATTAAGCAAAATAATGTAGTTTTAAAGAATCCATCTTGTGTTCAAATTTATCAGTATTAAAAGGGAAACAACTTAAATGAACAAAAAAATAATCTTTATAACACCGTTAATTGCATTAATTGTTTCATTAATTTTATTTTTTATTGCTTTAAAAAACAATTGGTTTGGAGAACCTGGACAAAGAGGTTTGATTTTCTGTGAACATTCAAGAAATGCCATTATTAAACAACCAGCAAATACTTTTTCAAACATTGGTTTTATGTTAGTCGGTTTAATCATTGCAAGGCAAATGATAAACGAAAAATATTCTTTCTCAAAAAACAGATTAACTACGACCCTATTTTATCCAACATTTTTTGCAACATTGTGCGTATTAATGGGTCCAGGTTCTATGGCTATGCATGTATCTACAAGTATTATTGGAAGTTATTTTGATGTTTTGTCTATGTATTTGCTTGCAGCATTTATGTTCGCTTATGCATTTATTAGGTTATTTAATTTAAGTGAACCTACATTTTTCATCTCATTTTTAGCGGTTATCGTTATTTGTAATTTAGTGTATTTTTATTTTGGTAATTTATATTTCTGGTTAGACAGAATGTCTATATTTGGTATTTTTATAGTATTTGCAACACTATTAGAATACATAGTAATCTTTAAAAAGCAGAATATATTTATAAAAAAATGGATGTTATTGTCAACGATTACATTTGTTATTGCTGCAGTTATTTGGCATTTTTCTAAAACAGGAAATATACTTTGTTACGAATATTCATTAATACAAGGTCATGCAGTTTGGCATATTTTAGATGCACTTGCATTGTATTTTCTTTTTAGATATTATGTTTCTGAAAAAGAAAATCGTTATGGAAAATAAATTAAAAGAAAATATAGATTACAATTTAGACGATTTAGGTAGAATGGTATTCACAAAAGAGTATCATTTAAAACGTGGACATTGTTGTGGAAATAATTGCATAAATTGTCCCTGGAAAAATTGTAGTATTGAAAATGAAATCGATGAAAAAAATAAAACTCTTAAGAACTCTTCAAAACCAAAAATAAATTGATTACAAATTTTACATAAACAAAATAAAAAACAATAAAATAAATACATGAAATTCCAATCTAAAATCCTTATTGCTGTTTGCACCTTTTTGCATCATTTTTCACTGCATGTAAACATGAAATTCTAAATTTTAAAGAACCAGAAAGTGTCGTTACAACGGAAGCATTTATGTATGTAGCAAATGTAAATGGCAGCTATGATAAAAAAGATAGCAATGGATATATTACCAAATTATACAAAAATGGAAAAGTTTATGATACTTTATTTATTGGTGGTTTAGACTCACCAAAAGGTTTATGCATTATAAAAAATAATTTATATTTTACAGATATCGACAAAGTGCTTGGATATAATATTATTACAAAACAAAAAGTATTTGAACTAGATTTATCAGCTTACAAAACACAATTTTTAAATGATATTTGCAAAGACGATAGCGGAAATATTTTTGTTTCAGCAACAGATATAAATGAAATTTTTAAAATCAATCTTACTACAAAATCAATTTATCCATTAGATTTTCGAAAAGAATTAAATGGTCCAAATGGTTTAGATTTCCGAAACGATACATTATACATTGCAGAACTTGGAAACGATAGTATTCACGGTGGTTTGGCGTTGATTGAATTTAAAGATGGAAGAATTATTTACAATCGACTTGTGTATAACGTTGGCTATTTAGATGGAATTTTTCAATTAAATGATGATATTTATTTTTCAGATTGGTCTGATTCAGATAAAAAGAAAATGTCATCCAAAATTAAAAAATTCAACTTTACAACTCGGAAAATAACTGACATGGAATCACCAGAATTGAGTGGTTGTGCTGATATGTTTTTTGACAAAAAAACGAATCAAATATTTGCACCTTTAATGACTTTAAATAAAGTTGTTATTTTGCCGATTAAGTGAAAGTGATGCGACTCATTGCATGCATCGTATAAAAAGTAAAAATTAGAATTATATTAATTTTAAATCGTACATCGTAAATTGTATATCGTAAATCTTTATGCGCCTTTCGAAAAATAATTTGCCAGTCGTTTTTCCAACCAATTGTGTTCGGCTTTAATATCTTCGCAAAAGCCAACATGGCCACCACCAATTGGAATTTCTAAATGAAAATTTTTCGATTTTTTAGCAAATTGAATAGGATAACATTCTTTGGTTAATAATGGATCGTTATCCGTATTGATAAGCAATGTATTGGTTTTAATTTTTTTAAGAAAAGATGAAGCTTGAACTTTTACATTATAATCGTGTATGTCTTTAAAACCGTGCATTGGCACAGTGCAACGTGCGGTAAATTCCCAAAGATTTTTTGCTTCAGCAATATGCTTATAGTTCATTTCATTGGGAAAACGTTTTTGCTTCAATAATACTTTTTCTTTTACTTGTTTAGTAAATCTTCTTTCATAAATTTTATTCCAACCATTGCATAAATGTGGAAATGATGTTTCATAATGAGTTGGTACAGAAACAGCAACAGCTGATTCAATTTTATGTACAGTATTCCATTTTTCTTCACCTAAAAATTTCAATGTTAAATTGCCACCCATGGAAATACCAATCAAATGATATTCTTCATATTGATTTTGTTCTTGAATATGTTCCAAAACAAAATTCAAATCTTCTGTTTTTCCAGAATGATAACCAAAAAACTGACGATTATCTTCACCACTACAACCACGAAAATTCCATACACAAACATCAAAACCATTCGCATTTAAAATTTTCACCAAACCTTTTGCATATACACGTTGCGAACTTCCTTCAAAGCCATGCGAAATAACAATAAGTTTTTTGCTTCCAATTTTACTCCAATCTAAATCCAGAAAATCATCGTCCCAAGTTTCAATGCGCTCTCGATTATAGACAACACCTTCAACTTTACGATAAAGATTTGGTACAATCGTTTGCAAGTGCTTTGTATAAAGCCACTTCGGTGTTTTAATTATTGGTGAAGCGTATAGCATTGGGTTTTCAACCGTAATTTATAGTAATTAATTTAAAAAGTCAATTAAATAGTTGTTTACTTCATCAGGACAATCATTCTGTGTCCAGTGTGAACAATTAGATATGTATTTAACATCGTAGGTTGCATCAATGTACTCTTGTGTGTTGTAAGTGAGTTCTTTGCCAAGTGCTTTGTCGCCTGTGCCCCAAATTAACAACGTTGGTGCTGTAATTTTATTTTTGAAAACACTTTTGTTTGGTTTTGTTTGCAGCATCGCTCTGTAATAATTAATTGAACCAGTTAATGCGCCATTTTGTCGATATGCTCTTACAAATTCAGTTAAATCTGCATCGGTAAAATTTTGTTTGTTATACATCCAGCCACGCACAAATTTTTTAAAGAAATACGCTAAAAAATTACTCATCACAAATTCTGGCAACACAGGAATTTGATGCATAAACATGTACCAGCTTTTTAATAATTGTGATGGATTTTTTTTGAAACTTTTCAGCATTTCTTTTGGATGCGGACAATTCAAAACCACTAATTTTTCTGTCAAATCTGGATACAAAGCGGCAAAGCTCCAGGCAATAGCGCCACCCCAATCGTGGCCAACAATATATGCTTTTTCAAATCCTAATTTTGGAATCAAAGCTGCAATATCGCTTGCAACAATATCAGTTTTATAATTTTCTATACCAATAGGTTTATCACTTAAATTAAAACCGCGCAAATCTGGTGCAACCACAGTAAAATGTTCTGATAAAACTGGAATCTGATAACGCCAAGTGTACCAAAATTCTGGCCAGCCATGTAATAAAATCACTAGTTTTTTTCCGTTGCCTTGTTTTGCAATGTGCAATTTTATTCCGTTTACTTCAATGTATTCGTGTGTAATCATTTTGAGATTTAAGTTTTATTTCTATCAATAAAAATAAAGAATTTTAAATTGTAAATCGTTAATTATACGTTATACTTTTTGCATTATAATCTGCTAAATCCTATTCTTAATAATTTTAAGAAAGCTCTAATTTTATTGCCAAACGTAATTTTCGAATGTCGCTTAATGTTATATTTTTTTGGAAGAAAACCATCATTCATGGTATAACTACAAATTAGTTTATCATCTTTATCAATACAGGACATTCGAATAGAATCTTTTCCAAAAACTTCTACTTTTCCAAACGCATCTTTGAAGTTATTATTGTGAATTCCTTGTCCACCTTCATTCCATAATTTCATTTTTAAATCATTCGTAACAATGCTTGCCAATTTTGTATTTTCTTGTGCTAAATTGGCACTCATCAATTCAGGAAAGCCAGCATTTTTGCCATTATCAATTCCAGAAGTATGTACATCACCACTGCAAATCAACACGTTTTTAATTTTATTTTCTCTGCAAAAATTAATCAATTTTCCTTGAGTTTCAGGAAATGAAAACCACATCGAACTCATTGACGCTGCAACATATGCACCAGTCATACCATTTGGTAATTTGCGGTTTTGTACTGCTTTTAATAAACAAACATCTATTATTTTTTTGTATGATTTATTGAACGAAGTTCCACTTAAAATAATTTTCCAATCTGCTTTTGAGTTTTTTAAACTCGTTAACAACCAATCTAGTTGCACACTGTCTAAAATGTTATGACCATTGGAAACTTTATATTTCCACTTGTTTTTTTTAGCTGGAAAAAAACTTTCAGAATTTGGCGAACGTGTGCTGCGTGTGTCAATAAAAAAGAATTCAGTATTTCCATACATGAAAGAATGATACGCTTCTTTTGGTTGTTCTGGATTGATATAACCTGGAAAATACTGATGATATGATTCCAATAAATTGGTGCGCAACGAATCAGGAAATGGTATTTCATTGATAGTCGTTATTCCATTTTTTAAATGCAAATCACAGTAAGTATGTTTGGAGAAATCGTCCCAAACACCATCTTCATCATCAAATACATAATCAACTGGTGTGGTTTGCAACAACTTTTTTAAATTTGGTAAATTGTAACGAATAATAAACGATTCTTCAATTTCTTTTGGATCAGCTACAAAAAAACGATGTGCATTATTTGTTGGAATATCAGGATATGCTTCATGATCTGGATAAGTCCAATCACCTAAATGCACAAAAAAATCAGGATGCACTTTTTGCATCGCAACAAAAACCGAATCATTCTTGAAATTTTCAGTACAAGAACCAAATGTAAAAGTAAAATTTGATTGCGTATTTGGTTTTGGAAATGTTTTGAAAGAACCTGTTTATCATTAATGTAAATATCTACCAAATATTCTCCTTCACCATGATAATACCAACTTCCATCTCGTTTCTTTTCATAATTGCAATAGGCTCGAAAAAGATTGGAGACAAAAGCAGCGAAAGAGCCGACGACAGCAACCGAAGCTTCAAACAAGGTGAACGACTGGTCGTTTGTTTTCTCAGATCGGAAGAGC
>CALLKF010000121.1 GCA_938008535.1 uncultured Saprospirales bacterium
TCTTTGAACGAAGAGATTTTCAAAATATCATATTTAGAGAAATGGCAATGAATCAGCGTACAGGTATGGCTGAATTAATTACGACTCGATTACACCAAAATTTTTCTGTTATTCAAGATGTTATTGAAAATGGTATCAAACACAAAGAATTTAAAAAAGTAGATGTTGAATTAACGGTAATGACTATTATCGGTGTTGTGAAAACGTATACTACTTCTTGCTCAATTGCTTGTAGAGTTTTGAAAATTGATGATCCAGAAATAGTTTATGATGATAAATACAAGAAACGACTAAAAAAACATTTAAGAGAATTATTGGTTAATCACCTTGATATAAAATTATAAAATACACACACCTAATCTATAAAAATGAATACGCAAAAAATAGTAATTATTCTTCTTTCAGTTTTGTGCTTGCAAAACATACAAGCACAAGAAACATTGAAATTATCATTAACAGAAGCATTTCAATTAGCAATTCAAAACAGCAAACAATTACAAGTAGATAGCTTAAAGTTACAAGCATTAGATATAAAGAAAAGACAAACGCAAAATGCAATGTTGCCTGCTGTAAATATCAATTCCAGTTACACAAGATTGAGCAATAACATAGAACCGTTTGTAGTTACGTTACCAGCACCAATTAATACTTCAATTTCAATAAGTCCAGTTGTATTAAACCAATACAACAATCGTGTTTCCTTACAACAACCAATTTTTCAAGGTTTAAGAAATTGGAATACACTTAAAGCAATTCAACAACAAAAAATTGCTACTAAATACGACATCAATAAAGATGAGCAAGATATTAAGTTAACTGTTATTCAAACGTACTTCAATTTATACAAGTTACAACAAACCAAAATTGTATTAGATTCTAACATTGCTCAAACTCAAGTGCGTGTCAATGATATTTCTAAATTTAAAAACGCTGGTTTAGCATTGAACAACGATGTAATGCGTGCAGAATTGCAAAAAACAAACTTATTGGTAAGCAATGCAGATGTTGAAAGTGCCATCAATATTGCCAATTTCAACATGTGCGTTTTATTAGGTTTGAATTTTGACACTAAAATTGAAGTACAAAATCCTGAAGTGGTAAACGATGCTAATGAAACCATTCAAACATTAGTTTCATCGTCTTTTGCTGGAAGAGCAGAATTAAAAGCACAAGAGTACAGAAGCAAAGCAGCAGACTATCAAATAAAAGCATCTAAAAGTGCATATATGCCAACGGTAAGTGCTTTAGGAAACGGTTATTACAACAATCCAAATCAACGCGTTTTTCCTACAGAAGCTAAATTTAAAGCAACTTGGGATGTTGGTGTAAGTTTAAGCTGGAACATCATGCAGCTATATACAGCGCGTGCAGTAGTAAACGATGCAAAAAATCAAAAGGCACAACTTCAATCAGCAACGGCACAAATTAAAGATGGTATTTCAATGGAAGTGAATGCTGCATTTGAAACCTTAAAAGTTGCCTTATTAAAAATAGATTTAGCACAACGTGCCATTGACCAGGCAACAGAAAATAAAAGAATTTTAGATAATAGATTTGGTGCTCAAGTTGCTTTGTTGACCGATGTTTTGGATGCAGATCAATTATTATTGCAAGCAAAAACAAATTTATTAAATGCACAGGCAGACGCAGCTATTGCTAATTATAAACTACAAAGAAGTTTAGGTGCTGTAAAATAAAATTGCCAGAGAAAGTGAACGATTCTAAATAAAAGATAAATGAAACAAATACTATTTTCAACAATTACCTTATTCATTTTTGCTGCATGCAAAAATGAAAAGAGCTCTGAAGTAAAACCAGTTCGTAAAGATATTTCTGAAATTGTATTTGCATCAGGAAGTTTAGAATCAGACAATAAATACAATTTAACAGCTCAAACTGATGGAAATATTATTAAACTAAATCTAACAGAAGGTGCAACTGTTTCTGTCAATCAAATTGTAGCAACTATTGATAATAAACAAAGTATAATCAATACGAATAATGCTACAGATCAGTTAAAAATCACAAAATACAACACTACAGATAATGCGCCGTTGCTGCAACAAATCAATGCAAACATCGAAGCTGCAAAAGAAAAATTGAGTCAAGATGTAATTCAAGAAAAAAGATACCAAGAATTATACAATCAAAGTAGTGTTACAAAAGTGGAGTTGGAAAAAATGCAATTGAGCACTAAAACTTCTAAAGCGAATTTAGCTGCACTACAACAACAATACAAATCGGTTCAACAACAAAATCAACAACAATATATTACGCAAGCAAATGCTGTAAAATCTAATGTGGTGAATCAGGAAAATAATTTAGTGAAAATTGTGGCTGCTGGAAAAGTGTATAAAAAAGTAAAACAAGTGGGTGATTATGTGCGTCGAGGTGATGTCATTGCAATTATAGCGAACGAAAATTTATTGTATGCAAAACTAAATGTTGATGAAAATTCGATTGATAAAGTCAGCGTTGGACAAAAGGTTACCATTCAATTAAATACACAAAAAACTAAAAAATACAACGCAACTGTTAGTGAAATATTACCAGTGTTTGACGAACAATCGCAATCATTTATTGTTAAAGTTCAATTTGTTGAAAAGCCAGATTTTACTGTAAATGGAACTCAATTAGAAGCCAATATTTTAATAGGTGAGAAGAAGCAAGCATTACTAATTCCAAGAAATTATTTGTATTACGGAAATAAAGTTCAACTAAAAGACGCAAAAGATTTAAAAACTGTTGAAACTGGAATTGTATCTACTGAGTATGTAGAAATTTTAAACGGATTATCTGAAAATGATATTTTAATTCCAGCAAAACCAAAAAAATAATGGCTTTTAAAAAACATCCAATTAACACAGAAGTTGCTTACACCTATATAGTAAGCAATAAACGCTTAACCATGGTTGCGGCTTTAGGTGTTACATTGGGTATTGCTGTTTTTATTTTCATGAATTCTATGTTGGCTGGTTTTGATAAATCTTCGTCAGAAGCATTTTTTAAATCTATTCCACATATTCGTATCTATAAAGATGATGAAATTTCAAAACCATTTGCCAATCAAACAGGAAACAATATTCCAGTTATTATTAATCCAAAAGTAGTACCTGCTAACAACACGATTATCAATCCTAAACAAGTAATTCAACTCTTAAAAAATCAACCAGACGTTGCATTTGTTACACCACAATTAACAGTTGGTATTTTTTACAACAATGCAAAAACACAGATTAGTGGTCGCGCAATTGGAATTCTTCCAGAAGAAGCTAATCAAATGTTTAATATGGAATCGTATGTAGTAGAAGGCAGTGTAAACAACTTAAAAAACAACATCAATGGAATTTTATTAGGTGCTGGTGTGGCATCAAAAATGAATGTAAAAGAAGGCGACAATATCAGCATTACTTCATCTATTGGAATGACAAAAGTGATGAAAGTAATCGGTGTTTTTCAGACAAATAATTCTGTAGTCGATAAAACAACTGCGTACATCAATATTGCATTTGCGCAACAACTTCTGAAAAAAAATGCGTCTTACATTACGGATATAAATGTCAATATAAAAGATTACACGAAAGCAAAAGCGTATGCAGTTAATTTGGCGCAATTAACGAATTACAAAGCCGAAGATTGGGAAACTGCCAATGAAACCTATATGGCTGCAACAAAAATGCGTGCCATCATCATTCGTTTTGTTTCTATTTCTATTCTTTTAGTGGCAGGTTTTGGAATTTATAATATTTTAAACATGACGGTCATGCAAAAAATAAACGACATCGCCATTTTAAAAGCTATTGGTTTTAATGGATTTGATGTTGTGTCTATTTTCGTTTCGCAAGCATTAATTATTGGTTTAATAGGTATTGTCTTTGGTGTGTTGTTCGCTTCTATTATGGTTGCCAGTTTACAAAGTTATTATGTTGGCGGCGACATCGGTTATTTTCCAATTTATTTCAAACTCAGTAATTTCATTAAAGGTGTCGCGTTTGGTTTTGGTGTCACATTTTTAGCAGGTTTCATTCCAGCACGCAAAGCGGCAAACGTTGATCCAGTTTCAATTTTTAGAAAATAACAGATGAAAGAAATAATATTACAAACAAAATCCATCACCAAACACTTCTACGAACCTGTAGAATTTAAAGTGCTGGATGATATTTCTTTCGATGTTTACAAAGGAGAATTTTTAACCGTTATTGGTAAATCTGGTTGTGGTAAATCTACCTTGTTGTATATTTTATCTACAATGGATACTGAATTTGAAGGCGAACTGTTTATCGATAATCAAAACGTATCCAGATGGAAACAAGATAAATTAGCAACTATCAGAAACGAAAAAATTGGTTTCGTTTTTCAGTTTCATTATTTATTGGCAGAGTTTTCTTGTTTAAAAAATGTAATGATTCCAGCATTGCGATTAGGAAAATTACCTTATGATGTTATTGAAGAAAAAGCATACCAAAAATTAGAATTATTAGGATTAAAAGATCAGGCATTAAAACCATCTTCTAAATTATCTGGTGGACAACAACAACGTGTTGCTATTGCGCGCGCTTTGATAAACGATCCGTTAATAATAATGGGTGATGAGCCAACAGGAAATTTAGACAGTGTAAATACACAAAATATATTCTCCATTTTTAAAGAACTAACACAAGAATTTGGACAAACCATTATTGCTGTTACACACGATAATGATTTTGCAAAAGCTTCTGACAGAACTATAGAAATGCAAGACGGAAAAATAATAAATCAAGATTATAAATTTAATTAACTACGTAAATATGGAAACGACAACACAAGAAAAAAAATCACCTAAAAGTTTTATAAAACCAATTATTGGTATACTAATTTTAGGATGCGCTGCCTATTTTGGGTACACAAAAATATTGTATTCGCAACATAATGAAGACACCGAAAACTCACAAATTGAATGCAACATTGTTCCTGTTGCAGCGCGTATTTCCGGTTATGTAGAAGAAGTATATGTTGTAGAAAATCAACAGATTCATAAAGGCGATACTATCTTAAAATTAGATGACAGAGATTTGAAAATTCGTTTGCAGCAAGCCATTATCAATGCAAAAAGTGCAGGTGCAAATGTTAGCGTGGTTAGAAGTAATGTTTCTTCAGCAGATGCTTCTGCAAGTGCGGTTTCATCATCTATTGCTACTGCACAAGCTGGTATCGAAACAGCAAAAGCAAACGTAGAAGCAGCAAAAGTGCGCGTATGGAATGCAACTGAAAACTTCAAACGCTACGAACAATTATTCAACCAAACATCAGCAACACAAGCACAATACGACCAGGCATTAACTGAAAAACAATCAGCAGAACGACAAGTAACAATTGCAGAAAAACAAGTAATAGTAGCTCAAGCACAATTGAAAGCAGCGCAACAACAAGCATCTGCGTCACGCACGCAAGCAAATGGAGTTGGCACACAGGTTAGTTTAGCAGAAGTTGGTATTCAACAACAAAATGCAAACATAGATTTTGCGAAATTACAATTATCGTATGCGTATTTAATTGCGCCATGCGATGGTTTTATTTCTAAAAAGAATGTACAAGTTGGTCAGTTAATAAATCCTGGTCAAACTCTAATGAGTATTGTGGATGAAAATTCTCTTTGGATTACTGCAAACTTTAAAGAAACACAAATTGAAAACATGAAAGTTGGACAAGATGTAAACATTATCGTAGATGCCTATCCAAAACAAAAGTTTAAAGGAAAAATTGAATCCGTACAAGCAGCAACTGGTTCTAAGTTTTCATTATTGCCTGCCGATAATGCAACTGGAAATTTCGTGAAAGTAGTACAACGTATACCAGTTCGTATTGCATTATTCGATGATAAAAAAGATAACTTTTATTTACGCGCAGGTATGAATGTTTCGGTTGCTGTTAAAGTGAAATAATAAAGTTTTTTGTCAGATAGCTAATAACTCATTACTCATTACTCATCACTTATCATGACACAAGATCAAACCAATAGCTTAATAGAACACGGCGCGCGCAGATATATCATCACGATAACTGTTGTGTTGTGTACTTTATTAGAATTAATTGATACCACCGTAGTAAACGTGGCTACCAGCACCTTAATGGGAAATTTAGGTGCTACCATTTCTGAAGTAAGTTGGGTAATTGCAGCGTATGCAATTGCCAATGTAATTGTAGTACCGATGAGTGGTTTCCTTTCTTCTTTCTTTGGTCGAAAATATTATTTCGCTGGCTCTGTTGCCATCTTTACGGCAGCTTCGTTGATGTGCGGTTTGTCCGGTTCCATTTGGACATTAGTATTTTGGCGTTTCGTACAAGGCATTGGCGGTGGTGCCTTATTTGCTACTTCACAAACTATTTTAAAAGAAATCTATCCACCGGAAAAAATAGGAATGGCAATGGCGATGTTTGGAATGGGTGTTATTTTAGGTCCTACCATCGGACCATTTCTCGGTGGTTACTTAGTGTATAATTATTCTTGGCCAGTTATTTTTTATGTAAATATTCCGATTGGTATTGTTGCTGTGTTTTTGACACTCACATATATTCGAGACAATCCATTCGATAAAAAACAGGAAGCCGGAATCGATTGGCTCGGTATTATTTTATTGATTATTGGTATTGGTTCTTTGCAGTTAGTATTAGAACAAGGCGAACGCAACGATTGGTTCGAATCGCAGTATATCATTACGTTTACCTTATTGGCAGTTGGTGGAATTGTAGGTTTTATTATTAGAGAATTAACTGCAGAAAATCCAATTGTTGACTTGCGAGTTTTATTAAAAGGAAACGTCGCCATAGCAACCGTCATGAATTTTGTGTTAGGATTTATTCTCTTCGGCAGCGTATTTATTTATCCAATTTATATGCAGCGTTTCTTAGGTTTCACCGCGCAAATGTCAGGTGCTATGTTTATTCCTGGTGCGTTGCTAAGCGGTATGCTGATGCCTGTCGTTGGTGGTTTATTATCAAAAGGAACACCACCAAAATATATGATCATCGGCGGCTTTTTAACAACATCTATATTTGTGTTTTGGTCGTCATTTATTTTCACCACCAACACCGGAACCGAAGCTATGTATTGGCCTTTGCTGGTGCGTGGTTTAGGAATGGCATTTTTATTTGTGCCGCTTTCCGGCTTAACGCTAGGCGGTTTAAACGGAAAAGACGTAGGACAGGCGAGTGGCATCTCCAACATGATTCGTCAAATTGGCGGCTCTATGAGTGTGGCAATTATTGGTGTATTGAATGAAACATTAAGCGCAGAACACAGAGCCAATATTTTAGACCATGTTACACCAGATAATATTTTAGTTAACGAACGCTTAAACGCCATGAAAGCAGGTTTAATGAGTGCCACCGCAGATGCCGACAAAGCAGCGCAACAGGCACTCGCATTTTTAGATTATAGCATCAACAAACAAGCAGCCATCTTAAGTTATATTGATATATTTCATTACTTAACTGTCTTTATTTTGATTTCCATTCCATTGGTACTGTTTGCAAAAACATACAAACTAAACAAAGACGACTTAGGCGGTCATTAATAATAAAAAAGTTCGGAAGTAAACAACTCGACGCAGAAAGCATAAACACTTTCTGCGTTTTTTTTATTTTAGAATTACAAACCACCATACCGTGTTTTACCAATCACTTTAATGTAATTTCAGAATTCAGAGTCATGATTTAAGATTTATTATTTTCTTACATCTGAATTAATATTACTTCAACAAAGTAATATTGCCTTTTCTTTTTTCAGTTTTACCGTTGATTGTAAATTCTGCATAGTAGGCATAAACGTCTTGTTGAACGGTTTCATTTTTGTATTTACCATTCCAGCTAGTTGATAAATCAGTTGTTTTAAAAACTTCATTGCCGTAGCGATTGTAAATAATTAAACTACCTGAAAGTTCGCAATTGCTTCGGATTTTAAATTCATCGTTGTTGCCATCACCATTTGGTGTAAAAGCAGTTGGAATAAAATAAGTACAAGTAGTTTCTTCACAAGATTTATAAGTAACCTGGATAGTATCAGATCCATTAAAACAATTGGCAGTTACGGTTACATGATAGATTCCGTCTTTTGTTACAATAAAATAAGGAAGTGTAGAACCGTCTTGCCAAACATAAGTTGCATTTGTTCTGGTTGCATCTAATCGCAACGTATCGCCTTCGCAAAGTGTAGTGTCTTTTCCTAAATGAATGGAAGTTGGTATTGGTGTTACAAATAAAGCTAACGAAATAATAGAATCACAATTGGAGGCATTGACTAAAGTATCTGTATAAGTACCTGTTGTGGTAATGCTTTTTCCATTAAAATTATAAATTCTTCCATCACAAATAGTATCTGAAATAGTTGTTGAAGAAGGAATGCCAATATTGCTAACTAATGCATTCGTGTTATAGTTACAACCATTGGCATCTTTTACAACAATGCTATAATTTCCTGCTGATAAATTGGTATAATTTTTTGTCGATGAAAAACCAGTATTATTAAAATTATATTGAAAAGGCGCGACACCACCTGTAACCGCACCTAAATTAATAGCACCATTATTTTTGCCGCAAGTTGCATTGTTAATGCTTTTAGATAGATTGGTAATAGCATTTGTACTGCTGCCAACTGTAGTTAAAACAGTAGAAATGCAACCAACACTATCTTTTACACTTACTGTATAATTACCAGCCGATACATTAGCAAACACATTACTGCTTTGAAAACCATTGCCAATACTATAAATATAAGGTGCTTTGCCGCCAGTATGCGTAATTGTAATAGTGCCACCATTATTACAAGTTGCATCTGTTATTTTTGCAAAAGAAGTGAAGGGTATATAAGGTTTACACAAATTCATAGGTGCAATAGTTGGATCTATTTGGGTAAATGTATCTCTTTGTATATTTGGTAAATTCATCCAAATTGAACCAAAAAAATTATGGTTTGATGAACCGGTTGCCCAAAGTGTACCATCTGTTTTTACTATATAGGAGAAAGTTTCACCAGCCATTATATCAGTCACATTTGTAGCCACCAATACAGGTGATGAGGGAATGGATGTATTGCCTGTACCCAATTCTCCAAAATAATTCCCTCCCCAAGCATAACAATTATGGTTGGCATCCAACGCTAAAAAATGAAACCCATCATTACAGCCTGAAATAGCCACAATATCATTTAAGGCAACTATTCTTATTGGAATTTTAGAAATTGTTTCTGTTGTTCCATTGCCTATATAACCAAAATCTAAAGTTCCCCATATATATACATTGCCCTCACTATTTAATGCTATTGCAGCATATCTATTGGCTTTTATGTCAATAATATTTTTTAAACCAGTTATAGGAATTGGGAGTAAAGCATTATCAGTTATATCATTGTTACCCAAGATACCCGAGTTTCTATTAAGACCTGCGACCATTACAGTACTATCAGCCAATAGAATAATATTAGCCGTAGTACTATTGGCTACTCGAACAGCATTAGATATTCCATACATTTGCATTGGCACAGTTGTTGGTAAGCTTGAAGTTGTTCCATTTCCAAAGGAACCAAAATGATTATTCCCTACTGACCATACTGTTTCATCGTATTTCACAAATATGCAAACAGCCTCTCCTGCATCCATAAATTTAACATCTGTTAAAACTTGTTGCGGTGTACTTGTAAATCCAGAATTATAGTACGGATTAGGGTAATTATAGTAAGGATTTCCCCAAACCCAGCCAGTATTATCATTTTTAATAGCACCCATTACATAACCTGTGCTGTAATATCGAACATTTGTCATTCCTATAACCGGTCTTGGTGATATAGTTCCGATTGTATCTCCTGTTCCCAGTTGTCCATATTGGTTGGCACCCCAACCGTATAGTTGGTTATTAGCACCACAGCTATCACCGCAAATGGTATAGGCAGAATAGGAGCCAACCGTGTAGTTAAATGGTTTGTACCAAAGCCGTCCGCCAAAGCCATCGCCTACCATACTGTTTTGCGCCAATAGGGTAGAAGTGCTTAAAAGGATAAGCAAGTGTATAGTGTATCTGATAAGTGTTTTAATCTAATTGGCTTTTACTAAGTTATAGAATTATCTCAACAGCGTAATATTGCCTTTTCTTTTTTCAGTTTTACCGTTGATTGTAAATTCTGCATAGTAGGCATAAACATCTTGTTGAACGGTTTCATTTTTGTATTTACCATTCCATCCAATTGATAAGTCAGTTGTTTTAAAAACTTCATTACCATAACGATTGTAAATAATTAAACTACCTGATAGTTCGCAATTGCTTCGAATTTTAAATTCATCGTTGTTGCCATCATCATTTGGTGTGAAACCAGTTGGAATAAAATATGTGCAAGTAGTCTCTTCACAAGATTTATAAGCAACCTGGATAGTATCAGATCCATTAAAACAATTGGCAGTTACACTAACATGATAGATTCCATCTTTAGTCACCATAAAATAAGGAAGTGTAGAACTATCTTGCCAAATATAAGTTGCATTTGCTGTAGTGGCATCTAATCGCAAAGTATCGCCTTCACAAAGTGTGGTGTCTCTTCCTAAATGAATGGAAGCTGGAATTGGTGTTACAAATAAAGCTAATGAAATAATTGAATCACAGTTAAAAGCATTGACTAAAGTATCTGCATAAGTACCTGTTGTGGTAATGTTTTTTCCATTAAAATTATAAATTCTTTCGTCACAGATAGTATCAGTAATATTTTTTGAAGTTGGAATGCCAATATTGCTAACTATTGCATTCGAGTTATAATTACAGCCATTGGCATCTTTTACTATAATGGTATAATTTCCTGCAGATAAATTTGTATAATTTTTATTAGATGAAAAACCACTGCCATTAAAATTATATTGAAAAGGAGCCACACCACCTGTAACAGTACCTAAATTAATGGCTCCATTATTTTTAGTACAAGTAGCATTGCTTATAGTTTTAGATAAATTAGTAATTACATTTGTACTGCTGCTCACCGTAGTTAATACAGTAGAAGTACAACCAACGCTGTCCGTTACACTAACTGTATAATTACCAGCCGATAAATTTGTAAACACATTGCTGCTTTGAAAACCATTGCCAATACTATAACTATAAGGTGCCTTACCACCTGTTTGAGTTACAGTAATAGAACCACCATTATTACAAGTTGCATCTGTTGCTTGAGCAAAAGCAGTATATTGCGCAATTGGTTTACACAAATTCATAGGTGCAATAAGCGGATTTATTTGGGTAAAACCATTACGTTGAGTATTAGTTAAATTCATCCAAATAGAACCGTTATAATTAGCGCCACCATTACTGCTACCGCTTGCCCAAAGCGTACCATCTGATTTTACTATATAGGAGAAAGTCTCGCCAGCCATAATATCAACTACATTTGTTGCTGTAAGTATTGGTGATGTAGGGCTTGTAGTACCACCAGACCCTAATTGTCCATAAACATTAGAACCCCAAGAATAACAATTATGATTGGCATCTAAGGCTAAAAAATGATATCCATCATTACATCCTGAAATGGCAACTATATTATTCAGCGAATTCAATCTTATTGGTATATTTGAAGAATAGTTTGTTGTGCCATTTCCAATATATCCACCTGAACCTGGTTTTCCCCATGTATATACATTTCCATTGGAGTCAAGTGCAATCATTCCCGAATAATTTGCTTTTATATCAATAATATTTGATAAGCCAGTAATAGGTATTGGTGTTAATTCTTTTGAATTTTGAGCACTACTATTTCCTAAACCATTATATATATTACTTCCTGTAACTAAAACACTACCATTGGATAGAAGAACCAAATTATTAAAAACACCATTTGCTACCCTTACCGCTGTATTTACACCCAACATTTTTGATGGAATATTAGTCGGAGAATTACTAATAGAGCCATTCCCAAATACTCCAGTAGTGTTATCTCCAACAGACCAAACTGTTCCATCATTTTTTACAAACGAGCACACATTATATCCAGCATCTAAAAATTTTACATCTGTTAAAACCTGTTGCGGTATGTTTGAAAAACCAGAAGCATTGAAGGGATTGCCCCAAATCCATGCAGTATTATTATTTTTAATCGCACCCATTAAATAACCAGTGCTATAGTATCGCACATTGGTCATTCCTATAACCGCAACTGGCGCAGTTGTTGAAATATTGTTTCCATTACCTAATTGTCCAAATCCATTTCCACCCCAACCGTATAACTGGTTATTAGCACCGCAGCTATCGCCACAAATAGTGTAGGCAGAATAGGAACCAACTGTGTAGTTAGATGGTTTGTACCAAAGTCGACCGCCAAAGCCATCGCCCACCATACTGTTTTGTGCCAATAGGGTAGTAGCAGAGCTTATAAGAATAATCAATAACTGTAAATACTTTTTTATCATTGATTCATAAATATGTTTACTTTGGTGAAGTTATAAAATAAATATACAATACTTACCTTTTTACTGATATAATAGTCATTACCTAAAGAAAAGGTACGCACATTGGCAAAAAAGGTCGCAACGACGAGAAAGGTAGTTTTGATACTACTAGGAATAGTCTTTTTTGAGTTAGGAAAAGTCCTCGCTGACGTTGGTTTCCAACCAACAACCATCAACCATAAATATACTCTATCCAACTTTTCTAAAGTTTTAAACTTTAGAAAAGTTATCATCCTTCGATAAGATCAGCTATTTTACTTAATACAAAACAATTTTTCCTTTAAGAAAATGGCTTTTGGCAAGAGGAAATAGTCTTTTCAGTCGAGAAAAAA
>CALLKF010000122.1 GCA_938008535.1 uncultured Saprospirales bacterium
GAATGTTTGATATTCAAAAAGCTGCAGATATTGTAAAAGAAATTAATGGAAATCCTGAACAGGTTTTTATTTTAGATAACACGAAAGAAAATTCCATAGAAGGTAAAAATGGAATACGGTTTATTTTTCCACCATTCTGTTTTGATATTAATCGAAATAAAAAATCAGATTTTCAAAATATAAAAATTGTTTTAACTGAAGTAACCAATCTAATTCAAGGTTTTTTTAGCAATGTATTAGCTGAAAGCAATAATCAACTCTTACAAAGTGGTGGCATGTTTAAGATTACTGCCTATTTGAATGATGTAGAATTAAAGATGAAAAAAGGCATGAATTATATCGTTCAAATAAACAACCAAAATATACAAAATGATATGACAGTTTTCGTGCCCACTACACTTCAGCAAGATGGTTTAGTTCGTTGGGAAAATTCTTCTGTTGCATTTGAAAAATCTTCATCGTTTAAAGGTGTTCGTCCTTTTTTGGAGTTAGATAAAGAATTGGTAAAACAATGGAAATTACATCCAACAAAAGATTCTCTTTTAAAATATTATGTTTTTAAATTACCAATACCACCAACCATTATAAAATATCCAACAAAGCCATTTCCACCATTTGAACCAAAAATCACATCGTCTAAATGTAAATTACCTTGGTACAAAAAAGTTTTTTTATCTAAGTCAAAACGAAAACGAATTATACAAGAAAATTATAACAACGACTTAGAAATTTATTTAAGAAGTAAAGCAATTTATGAAACTAAACTTACGAAATATGCAATAGATACAGCAATCTTTGCATCTAAACAGATAAAATACAAATTGGAATATAATGCTTATAGAGATTCATTGCACATGAAAGCAAATTAAGCAGACATGTATCGATTTGCACTAAGTGAAAATTCCTTTATTAAGAGTTTTGAATATGCAAAATATTTCGCACTTTATAAACTAGAAAAAAAGAATCTTTATTCGCATAACGTTTATGGTGAATTATTGGCGCAATGCAATAAAATAAGTAGAGCAAAAGATATTCATCCATCTTATTCGCAACAATTTTCTGATTATGCTAAGAACCTTAAAGCAATTTGTAAATACGAATTTCCAAATGAAACATTTATGTTTTCTTTTTCTTCAGATCATATCAATCAAATGTATCCATATTCATATTTAAAACAATTTACTGCACTAATGAAGTCTGATTCAATAATGTTTGCACACATAACAAAATGCGAAGATAAATTGCGTGAAGAAGAAATTCGTTTAGGTTTATTTGATCCAAAAAATTTTAAGGTATATTACGAAGCATCTTTAGATAATTTTGGATGGATTAATTGTGATCGTTTAGCAAAGTATAAACAAGAAGAAATGTTTACGCTTCAGATTCCAAATTATAAAATGGAAGATAAAAATGTGTTTGCGATATTGAAAAATATCAATAGTCAGATTTCAATACCATTGGCTAATAATAATATGCATAAAATTGCTTTACCGAAAAATACTGAAATTGTAATTGTTGCAATTGGTTTAGATAAAAATTTAACACCAATGTATGCGAAAGAAAATATAAAAAGTAATGGAGATATTAATCTGAAATTGGATTTTAAAACTGGAAAATTATCTGATATAAAAGAGATGATACAAAGTATTTAAATCACAGATTTTTGCCAGATTGGAATGTCAATTTTCGTAGCACCAAATGCTTCAAAAAATGATGCAATACTTTTTTTAGTGCTACCGCAAAAATTAAAATCTTTTTGTTGTGCTAAACTTTGTTGAATAATATGATGTAATAAAAAAGTCATAGCACCTGAATTTTTAAAAGCATCATCATAACCACCAAATAAATAATAAACAGTTTGCGCGTCTTCAACAATAAAAGCTGATGCTAACAGGTTTTTATGGCTGTCAAAACAATCAACTACTTTTCCGCATTTGTGTTTTGTTGCTAAATCATTTATTTTTTTAAATTCATCAAAACCAATTTTTGATTTAACTTTTTGTCTGCTAAATGTTGAAGTCAACAACGAAAAAGATGATTGAATATTTTTGCTTTCTTCGACTAAATACTGTTGTTTAATTCCTTTTTGAATATTTCGTTTGTGATTGGTGCTAAGTTGTAATGCTGTCTGATTTTTTAAAATGAAATAAGAAAAATAATCTTGTTTTTTGTAATTCAATATTGATAAATCTAATGCACTATTTTCAGGTAAAAATTTAAAATAAGATTTTATAGTTTTTGGTAATTGCTGAAATAATTCAAACGCAATTTTATTTTTTTCATTAATTGATAAATCATTTTTTAAAAAAATTATCGATTGATAGAAATTAAAATCAGGCAAATAAATTCGTTTCGTAAGCAGATTTCCTTTATAACAAAACGGTAAAACTGCAACAATATCAGGCATGCTGAGCTTTGTCGATGTCATGCTGAGATTTGTCGAAGCATCACTTTTAAAACAAACGTCCCAATTTTCAGCCACTGCATCTAACCAAAATGGTTGAGCAAACAAATGAATTTTTGCTGCAAAATTTTTATTCGCACAAAGTTGTTTATATAATTCTTTGTTTGACAATTATTTATTTTACTAAATTTTTCATTCCAACATTCCAAAAGAAAAAACTCCATTGGTCTGCTTGTTCTTCAATAATTTTTGAAGTAGGTTTTCCTGCACCATGTCCAGCATTTACGCCAATTCGTATTAATGTTGGATTTGTTTTATCATTATATTCTTGTAGTCGTGCAGCAAATTTAAAACTATGCGCTGGTACAACTCTATCGTCGTGGTCTGCTGTAGTTACCATAGTTGCTGGATATTTTGTGTTTGGTTTCAACGTATGATATGGAGAATAACCTTTTAAATATTCAAACATTTCTTTGCTTTGTTCACTGCTTCCATATTCAACAACCCAGCCAAAACCGATTGTAAATTTATGAAACTTCAACATGTCCATAACACCAACTGCAGGAAACGCAACCTTAAATAAATCGGGTCGTTGCGTCATACATGCACCAACTAACAAGCCACCATTGGAGCCACCAGCAATGGCTAGTTTTTCTTTCGATGTGTATTTTTGTTTTATTAAATAGTTTGCTGCATAAATAAAATCATCAAATACATTTTGCTTTTTAAATAACATACCAGCTTCGTGCCACGCTTGTCCGTATTCGCCACCACCACGCAAATTTGGCATTGCAAACACACCACCATTTTCAAGTAATATTATTCTGGATGCTGAAAATGTTGGTGTTTCATTAACATTAAAACCACCATAACCATATAAATAGGTTGGATTTTTTCCATTTAGTATGAGTCCTTTTTTATGAACTATAAACATAGAAACTTTCGTGCCATCTTTACTTTTATACCAAACTTGTTTCGACTCGAAATCTTCTGGATTGAACTTTAAATCTGGTTTTAAAAATAAATTTGAATAACCATTCGCTATGTTATAAGTAAATATTGATTTTGGATAATTGAAAGATGTGTAAGTATAGTTGATGAATTTATCCGTTTTTCTACCACTAAAAACTTCTAATTCACCAGTACCTGGCAATGCAATTTCTTTTTTGTTTTTGCCATCAATATCGTAAACATATAATTTGTTGGTTGCATTTTGTAAATAGTTGGCAAATAATTTTCCACTTGTAGTATAAACACCTTCTAGTAATGCATTTTTGTCTTCTGCAATTATTTTTTTCCAATTTTTAGCATCTGCATTTACTGGATCTACTACTATTAATTGCTTGTTTGAAGCATTGTCATCTGTAAGCACTAAAAATTTATCATTGATGGCATCAACAATAACGTACGAATTTTTATAACCAGTAAACAATGGTTTAAAATTCCAACCTTGCTCATTTACTTTTTTATAATAAATTTCATTTCCGTAGGTGCCTTTATATTTGTATAAAAATAAATATTGATTATCTTCCGATGCACCAACAATATTAAATGTTTGCGCATCAGTATTGTCGCGATAAACTAATACATCATTTTCTTGCACATCACCTAATTTATGATAAAAAACAGAGTGATATTCATTCACTTCTGATAATGCTTTTCCTTCTGTTGGTTTTGGATAACGTGAATAAAAGAAACCATGGTCGTCCCAATCGGCACCACCATTTTTCAACCATTCTAATTTATCATTCAATCTGCTTTTTGTTGCAATATCATACACATACATTTCCGACCAATCGCTGCCAGCTTTATGTATAGAAACAGTAACATATTTATTATCTCTCGAAAAACCTGAAATAGAAACAGCAGATAAACCTTTCGTATCTAATTCATTTGGATTGATAAAAACTTCAGGTTTTGATTGTGTTCCTTTTTGTATATAAATTATAGGTTGGTTTTGTAATCCTTCTTTTTTTTCAAAGAAAATGTAATCACCAGCAACATATGGATTGTCTAATTTTGCATAATCATACAATTCTTTATAACGTTCTTTTATTTGCGAACGATACGGAATTTTATCTAAGTAATCAAACGTAACCTTGTTTTGTGCAGTTACCCAATCTGTAGTTGCTTTGCAAGTATCATCTTCTAACCATTGATATGGATCATCAACCTCAGTTCCGAAATAAGTATCAGTGTGCGCAATCTTTGTTGTTATTGGATAAACAAGACTAGCTTTCGGTTTTTTGCCTTTTGCAAATATGGTTATTGAAAATACGAATAGAAGTAAAAATAGAATACGATTCATTTGATGTTTTTTTGTAGTTAAAGGTAAATATTTTATCCAAACAAATCTCGTTGAGTTCGGTCAATTAATGGCTTTGGTGATTTAATGGTTGTTCCTGCTTTTTTATTCAATTCCTGTATAAAATAATACGCTAATTCTGGTGATAACGCTTTTTCTGGTGTATGTACAAAAAAATATAATTTTTCCAAACCATTTTCTATCCATTGTGTAATGCGTGTTGTCCACTCATCTAAACGCATATAATCCGACGGATGCAAATCATTTGCAGTAAAACGGATAAAAGCGGTTTTATTGGTAAATCGCTGATGCAGCACATCTCGTCTTTCGGAAACATCAGTAATCACCAAACCAAATTTCTTTGATTTAAGATATTGGCTTAATTCATCAAAAGCCGTTGGCTCGTTAAACCATTCTTCATGTCGCAGTTCTACCGACAATTCAAAATCATCAGGAAGCGTATCCAATAATTTAATTAAACTGTTTAATTGATTCGGTTTATAATAAGGCGGAAATTGAAAGAACGTACATCCTAAATTTTTCTCAAAATGCAGCACATGATCAATGAAAATATCAAACGCTTCTTTCTTTTCAAACACATCTTTCGCTTGGCTAATAACGCGCGTTACTTTCGGACAAAATTTAAATGTATCAGGAACACTTGAAACCCATCTTGCAATATTACTTAAAGCTGGAATATTGTAACCGGTTGCATTCAATTCAATAGAATTATACTGCTGTGCATAATACATCAAAAAATCTTTCTCTTTAGCCGTCTTCGGATATATTTTCCCAACCCAATCAGGATGCGACCAAATTGGACAGCCAACATAAATTTCTAAATTTTCAGTACGCTTTTTATTTAAGAGTCGAGCAGTATCTGCATGGTCTTTTGGTAAACTAAAATCTACCTGTTCAATATTGCTTAATCGTCCGAATTGCATGATATAAGTATAAGAAATAATTCTTGAAATTTAACAGCTTTTATAATTCTAAAAATTCTTATCTTACCTAAATTATCTCATGATTCACGACTTACAACTCACGACTATGACACATAAAATAACTTCCTTTCAGCAATACCAAGAAACCTACAAAAAAAGCATAGAAAAACCAGAACAATTTTGGAATGAAATTGCTGAAAGCTTTCAATGGAAACAAAAATGGAATCAAACATTAGAATGGAATTTTGAGGAACTAACTATAAAATGGTTCTTAAATGGAAAATTAAATATTACCGAAAATTGTTTAGACAGACATCTTGCTGAAAATGGAAATAAACCAGCTATTATTTGGGAAAGCAATGATAGCAATGAACCTAATAGAACTATTACTTATTTTGAATTACATGCAGAAGTTTGTCGCTTTGCCAATGTATTGCAAAACAACGGCATCGAAAAAGGCGACCGCGTTTGTTTATATATGCCAATGGTGCCAGAATTAGCAATTGCAGTTTT
Source organism: uncultured Saprospirales bacterium (assembly GCA_938008535.1). Lineage (GTDB taxonomy): Bacteria > Bacteroidota > Bacteroidia > Chitinophagales > JADIYW01 > JADJSS01. The sequence continues at coordinate 6,167 of CALLKF010000122.1, forward strand.
AGCATGCGCAAGAATTGGTGCCGTGCATTCAGTAGTATTTGCTGGCTTTTCGGCGCAATCTTTATCAGACAGAATAAATGATTCTGCTTGTAAACTTTTAGTAACAGCAGATGGTTTATATCGTGGTAATAAAACAGTCGGCTTAAAAGAAATTTGTGATGAAGCATTACAGTCAACACCATCTATTGAAAAAGTAATTGTATATAAACGAACGAATCAAGATATTAAAATGCAACTTGGCAGAGATGTTTGGTGGCACAGCGAAATGCATAAAGCAGCTACACATTTTGATGCGGTAGAAATGGATAGTGAAGACCCGCTGTTTATTTTATATACTTCAGGAAGTACCGGAAAACCAAAAGGTGTGTTGCATACTTGCGCTGGTTATATGGTGTATACATACTACACTTTTTTAAATGTTTTTCAATATGAAGCAGATGATATTTTTTGGTGTACCGCTGATATTGGTTGGATAACTGGTCATTCGTATATTGTATACGGACCATTACTCAATGGTGCCACAACGGTCATGTTTGAAGGCATTCCAACCTATCCAGATGCTGGAAGATTTTGGTCAACGATTGATAAATTACAAGTAACCAAATTTTATACAGCACCAACTGCAATTCGTTCTTTGATGGCAAGTGGTTTGGATTTTGTGAAACCATATAAATTAGATTCATTGAAAGTAATTGGTTCTGTTGGCGAACCCATCAACGAAGAAGCTTGGTTCTGGTATCACGATCATATAGGAAAAGAAAAATGTCCTGTCGTAGATACTTGGTGGCAAACCGAAACTGGTGGCATTATGATTTCGCCGATTGCCTTCGTAACACCAACAAAACCTACCTTTGCGACGTTGCCATTGCCTGGTGTGCAGCCAATTTTAGTCGATAATGAAGGCAATGAATTGGAAGGAAATAATGTAGAAGGATTGTTGTGTATGAAGTTTCCTTGGCCAGGCATTATCCGTACTACTTATGGTGATCATGAACGGTGTAAACAAGCTTATTTTTCTACGTTTAAAAATTTATATTTTACCGGTGATGGCTGCCGCAGAGATGAAGATGGTTATTACAGGATTATCGGTAGGGTAGATGATGTGATGAATGTGAGCGGCCATCGTTTAGGAACGGCAGAAGTTGAAAACGCGATTAATGAACATCCAAATGTGATTGAAAGCGCAGTGGTTGGCTATCCACACGATATTAAAGGACAAGGTATTTATGCGTTTGTGATTGTAGATAAAGAAAGTATTGAAAAAGGAATTATTGATACGGATGCTGCGTTGCCAAATAGTGTAGAAAATGATGATAGTTTACGCTTACTGAATATTACTGCGTTTGAAAATGAAGTAAAAAATATCGTTTCTAAAATTATTTCACCAATTGCCAAACCTGATAAAATACAGATCGTTTCCGGCTTGCCGAAAACACGCAGCGGAAAAATTATGCGCCGCATCTTACGCAAGATCGCCGAAGGCGATGTAAGCAATTTGGGTGATATAACAACACTGTTAGATCCGAGTGTGGTGGATGAGATAATCAAAAACAAAAAATGATTATGATATGCGATTAATTCATTCAATATTTTTATTTTATTTATAGTTGTATCATGTAAACAAGTAGTTGAAAATAATACGGAGGAGAAATATTCTTCGTATAACTCTATGCAAGATAAATATCCATTTGTAGAATTTGATTCCATGTGTTTAATATCCATAGATTCAAAAGATTTTGCAGATGCAATAGATTCCATTTACATAGAAAATAATCATGCTTTGATTAATGACTATATGCAGAAACCTCTTGCTTATAATTCACAAACATGTAATCAAAATGACATAAAAAGTATTATTGATTTTTTTAGTAAAAAATCAATTTGGAATTCAGAAATTGCTGTTGCATGTGAACCTATATTTAGAAATGCTATTTTGTGTTACAATAAAAGTAAGCTTGTTTCTACCACACTTATTTGTTTTGATTGCCAGATATTTTTATTTCAGCCTACAAAATCAAATAATGATGATGATATTTTTATAGAAGATATTAAAATGATTAAAGATGTTTTTGAAAAAAATGGATTGAAAGCAAAACATGTTTTCGAGCAGACAATAGTTTCACCACCGCCACCGCCGCCAAAATAAAACATCACTCTTCACTTTCGACATCAAATGCTTGTCCACCAAACCGCAGAAGAGTTAGATTTTTGATTTACTCAAAATATTTATTGTAATAATTGTGTTCGTGAATGCCTCGCATTTCTTTTTGGCTTCAAAAAGTGATAAATAAAAACTTATTGCATTTTGTTGTTGGAAACCAACAAAAATCCAAAAACCATAGGTTTACCATATTTAGAATGAGGTTTACCTTTAAATATTAAAAGCTGACGTTTGAAATATAAGCGTTTACGTTTGAATTATAAAAATGTACGCTTGAAAAGTAAGCGTTTACTTATAAATTATAATCGGGTATATTTTAATTATAAATGTTTGCGCTTTAAAATAAAGCGTTTATATTTAAAAAATAAACGTTAACGTCTGAAATATAAAGGTATACTATTGAAATATAAGCGTACACGTTTGAAACTTAATAGATTTCACAGATTTTCACTATATTGCATTATATAATCATATAAAATAAAAATTATGAAAAATATCACGTTTAACATTGGTCAAATGCTTACCGATTATTTTAAAAAACGCAAAGTTAACAGGAGCAAAGCGACCAGGAAAATGGGTTTGAATCCGCAGCAATTATTTTATTACATGAAAAGATCGTCGATGGATTTTGACAAACTGATCGAGTTTTCGCATGGTTTAAAGCATAATTTTTTATTGGATATGGCGGTAAAGATGCCGCAAGATTATACAAATAATGTTGTAAGTAGTGCTGATAAAAATTTTCTTACAAAAGAAAAAGAACTAGCTGTTGCCTTAGAGGAAATAAACGAACTGAAAGAAAAATTAAAAATAGCAGAAGTAGAAAATTCACTGCTATTAAAAGTGCTGAAAGTCGATAAAGCGTAGTTATCTATGCCAGTTTCACTTTGTTGCCATCGAATTCCACAATAGTATCTTTGGTGAGCTTATTGCGTTTGCGTAGTTCTTTTTTGCCATTTACTTTCACCAAACCAGCATCAATTGCAGCGTTTGCTTGCGCTCCACTTTCGCACCACGCTAATGCTTTCAGTAATTGGTTTAGCAAAATAATTTCTTCTTTTATTGCAAATGTTTCTGTCATAGTAGTTGTTATTCGTAATACGTTTTATTCAGGTTTTTGCCTAACGTGCCTCTGAATCGTTTCATGAAACTTTCTCTTTCTGTTATAGATACGAAATTTTCATCAAAAGCTTGTTGTTTGTCAATTTTTGGAGTAACCATAATAGATTTCATTGATTTGATAATCGTAAAATCAATTGGAATAGAAGCAATATCTTTACTTACATTTTTATTCATAAATACATTTAAAAATTTCGCCTGAAATGGGTCAGTAGCCAGTGCAATTTTTTTGAATCCAAGGTTTTTAGCATGTTTGTAAGAGTAATAAATATTCTCTGTACTGTGTTCTGCTTTTGTCTCTAAATAAATATTTTCTTTTGGAATGCCGATTGCTTCTGCAAATAAAGCCATCATTTTTGCTTCATAATAAGGTGAATAAACAGCAGAACCAGAGAACATTATATTTTTTGTAATACCTTTATCAAACAAATATTTTGCCCAGTAAATTCTTGCTTGTAAAACTTTATTTAAAGATTTGCTATCCATTGGAGCTCCAGGAACAATGATGATATCATAGGTTTCTTTTGCTGCTTTAGCATACGATTTTTGACATTGTTTTTTAGAATACATGCAACTGGTGAATAATAGCGGACAAGCTACTAAACAAATGAGTGCTAATTTTAATGTGCTTGATTTCATTGTATTTATTTTTTAATTGTGATTATTTTTGTTGATTTAATTTTTATTCGTAATAGGTTTTATTTAGATTTTTACCCATGGTTCCTCTTAGGCGTTTAAAGAAATTTTCTCTTTCTTTGATAGAGATAAAATCTTTATTAAAAGCTTGTTGAATATCTATTTCAGGTGTTATCATAGTTGGTTCCAGCGATTTGATAACATCAAATTTTATTGGAATATTTGCGACATCTTTACTGACTCTTTTTTTCATAAATCGGTTTAATGATTTAGCTTGGAAAGGATCTGTAGCTAATGCAATTTTAGTAAAACCCATTTTTTTTGCTTTTTTATAAGAGTAGTATACATTTTCTGTACTATGTTCTGCTTTAGTTTCTGTTAATATATTTTCTTTTGGAATTCCAATCGCCTCAGCATACATTGCCATCATTTTACCTTCATAATATGGTGAATAAACGGAAGATCCTGAGTACATAATATTTTTAGCAATTCCTTTATCAAACAAATATTTTGACCAATAAATTCTGGCTTTCAAAACTCTATTTAATGATTTGCTATCCATTGGAGCTCCAGGAACTATGATTACATCAAATGTTTCTTTTTCAACTTTCGCATATGACTTTTGGCACTTCTTTTTAGAATACATACAACTAGTAAATAACAATGGACATGCCACTAAACAGATAAGCAATAATTTAATAGTAGTTGGTTTCATTGTGTGAGTGTTTTATTTTGTTTAAGATACTTGATTAATGATTAAACGTTTTAATTGAAAAAAAGTTTTACAAAAAGAAGAAATAAGTTCAATTTACTTAAACATAAGTGTTAATTTTAATTTTTTGAAAGCAAAATCAGGTGAAATTCAGCCGTTTTACTATTTTTAAAAATAATTACATACTTATTCTTATGAAAAAATACGCATTCATTTTTTTTACACTGATTATTCATACATTTTCGATGAATGCTCAAACGTATAAAGCCATTATAAAAACAAATTACGGTAATATTACTGTGGTTTTATTTGATGAAACACCGTTACATCGTGATAATTTTATCAAGTTAGTGAAGGAACATTTTTATGATAGTTTACTATTTCATCGTGTAATTAAAGGTTTTGTTATACAAGGTGGTGATCCAACTTCTAAAACAGCAAAAGATACTTCGTTGTTAGGTGAAGGCGATTTAGGATATACCATTCCTGCTGAGTTTAATGCAAAATATTTTCATAAGAAAGGTGTTTTGGCTCAAGCACGCGATGACAATCCGCAAAAGGCATCTTCTGCTTGTCAGTTTTATATTGTGCAAGGTAAAATTGCCAACGATTCGACATTTATAAAAGCAAAAAAACGAACAGGAAATGAAACACCTGAAGCCAATAAAAAAGTATATCGAAAAATTGGAGGAATTCCGCATTTAGATATGAACTATACTATATACGGTGAAGTGATAAAAGGTATGAAAATAGTAGATAAAATTGCTGCTGTCAAAACAGATAAAAACGACCGACCTTTAGAAGCAGTTCGTATTAAAACCATAGAAATAATTCAACAAAAAAAATAATTTTTTTCTGTTGAATTAGTCTTCATAATCTTTGCGTAAAATCTTATAAAACTTTGTGTTTATATTTAAAATCGATTGAAACTACCAGTAATACTGGCATAGCCACCCCAAATTCCATAAGCACCGACTACATTTGATTTTACATAAACTGCTGACCCAAAAGGATTGCCTTGGCTACTTCTATTGGCTTCTACAGTGTGCCAGAAATCATAATGAGGTTTATCTATAACAGAAAGCTTTATTGTACAAACAGAATCACCAACATTCCAATAACCAGCTCGATTAAAATCAGTACTTCCAATACTTCCAATTGGATGTCCTTTTGGAATAAAAATTTCTATTTTTCCACCATTTACTAAAGCATCGTCAAAAACAGATCGGTCATTAATTAAAAATGCTTCATTGTCAGCTTTAGTAAAATAACGATAAAAAGTTCCCGGAGCTGGTGGATCATATAATCGACCATATACTTGGAAAAATGAGTCGGCTAATGTTGCATCTGGATGAGGTTTCAACCAAAGTGAATCAAAAAATACTGGTTGAGGAACGGTAGTGGTCGATGTTATAATTTTACTGTCAACCGTAATTTTTAAATCATATTTTTTACCAAATTTTCCAACAAAACCGGTATCTGCTAAAGAAACAGTGTAAAGTGTAATAGGAGGAAATTGAGATGCGCTGGTAATATTAATTCCTAATTGTGCAGCTAATGCAATTGCGATTGAATCTGGCAAAGATTGTATCAATGCGCCATTATATTCTGCTAATTGCACCGTATCATCATCTGTAGTTACGGTGATTTGAGCACCACTCACAAAATAATTTGCCAAATTACTTAAATTGATATTTCCGTAAAACGCAGCATTTTTTGTCAATACGACATACGGTGGAATTCCGTTTTCAATATGTCCTTCAACCACATAAGCACTTGCCGGATTGGGTACTTTTAAATCAATTTCTTTTTCGCATGCAACAAATAAAACAATAGATGCAATGCAAACAGAAAATAACAATATGTAGCTTTTAATAATTTTTGTCATGATTTAAAATTTAAAGTTCCAGGTAAAAGATGGAATAATTGGAAATAAAGAAACATTGATAGCAGTTTGTTTTAAATTACCTGATTTAATTTCGCCATCTACTTTGTTGTAAATGAAGTATGTGTTTTTTCTATTATAAACGTTATAAATAGAAATATTATAACTCGAACGGAAACGACGATTAGGTCTGCGTTTTGGAATAGGTGCGTAGTTCAACGAAAAATCCATTCTGTGGTATGCAGGCACTCGAATTGAGTTTCTTTGTCCATAAATAAAGAACGGTGAAAACTCAATTAAACCAATACCAGTCACAGGTGTAATGGCGTTTCCAGTTGCATATACAAACGTGGTTGCTATTGTCCATTCTTTATTAAAATCGTAAGCAATGTTAATGGTTAAATCGTTGGTTCTGTCATATTTTGCAGGAAATGTTTTTCCACCGTTGATGTCGGGAAATTTTCTATCGGAACGAGAAATAGTATAACCAATCCAACCATTAAATTTCCCAGTTCTTTTCTTTAAAAATAATTCTAACCCATACGCTTTTCCTTTACCAAAAACATAACCACGTTCTTGATCTACATTTAAATCGCCTACATAACTTTCAGCATATTCAATCTGATTCCAAAGATGTTTGAAATATGCTTCGGCTGAAAATTCAAACATATTATTTTTAAAGTTTCTAAAATAACCAACAGAATATTGAAGAGCCATTTGTGGTTTCACATATTGTGAACTTTGAACCCAAATATCTGTCGGCAACGTTGAGTTAGAACTTGAAACTAAATGTATATATTGGTAGTTTAAGCCAGCACCTGCTTTAAATGAGTTGTCTTTTCCAAAGGCATAACGCATACTCATACGTGGCTCTGGACCAACATATGTTTTTACTGGTTTTGCTTTTCCATAGTAAGTAGTGTCTTGTCCAACATAACCATCGCCAGTAATGTTGGTGTATGGACCAATGTGTTGGAATAAACTTAAACGGAAACCAAAGTCGAATTTTAATTTTTCATTTACATCAAATTCATGATCGATATATAGCGCCACTTCATGTGAGTATCTTTTATTTACAGTAGAATTAAATTTAGAATCACCAGTGCGCAAGGTAGCTTGTGTTGGAGTCATTCGGTGATGCGTATATTGTGCTCCAATTTTTAATTTATGTTTGGTGTTTAAGTAATAATCAAAATCTACTTTTACATTATAATCGCGCACACCAGAATTTGCTTTGAATCCAAAATCTAATTGTTCACCTGTAAAACTAAATTGATAATCGTTAAAAATAAACGACATATTCATAAATAATTTGTCGCTAAATAAATGGTTGTAGCGTACAGTAGCAGTGGCATTGCCCCAAGGAATTTTCACTTTTGTATTGTTTTTAGCTGAATTATAAACAAACACATCTTTGCCATAATAACCACTTACATACAATCTGTCTTTATCGGAAAATTGGTAATTTGCTTTTACATTTAAATCGTAGAAAAAATAATTGGTTCCAGCAAAATCAGTTCTTTTTAATGCTGGTTGTGCAATATCAAAAATATAAGTTCTTCTTCCAGAAATTAAAATAGAACCTTTACGATTTCTATCAGCATATTTCTTTTTTTGCATCGGTGCTTGTAATGTTAAACGTGATGAAATTAATCCAATTCCACCTTCCAGTTCAAATTGTTTGCTGTTTCCTTCTTTCATTTGCACATCAATTACAGAAGATAAGCGACCACCATAATTCGAAGGCATGGTACCTTTTATGAGTGTTACGTTTTTTACGGCATCTGCATTGAAAACAGAAAAGAATCCAAATAAATGACCAGTGTTATAAACTACAGCATCATCTAACAATACTAAATTTTGGTCTGGACCACCACCACGCACATAAATTCCAGAGTTACCTTCGCCAGCAGCTTGAACACCAGGCATTAGTTGCAATGCTTTAATTATGTCAACTTCACCCATAAATGCAGGAATTGATTTTATGCGTTCAATCGACAATTCTTCTTTTCCCATTTGTGTGCTTTTCACATTCTCATCTTTGCGTTCGCTGCTAATTACTACTTCATCCAATACTCTAGCATCATCCGATAATTCAATATTATTTCGAATGTCTTTATCCAAAATAATTTCTTTGATTTGTGTATTGTAGCCAATATAAGAGAATGCAACTTGATATGTTCCTTTAGGTAGAGATAAGGAATAAAAGCCATATAAATTGGTGGTGGCACCTAATGCATTGTTTCCAACCACATAAATATTGGCACCTATAATTGCTTCGCCATTTTTTTTATCTTTTAAAAAACCACTGAGTGTAAATTTTTCTGTTTTGGTATCTTGTTTTGTTTCTTGAGCAACCGAGAAAAATCCAATGGAAATAAGCAAAACAGAAAGAATTATAGATGTATAGCGCATTTGTAAATTTATTAGAATAAATATAGAAACAATGCGACAAATTTAAGATTATTCCTTTATTATTTTTTTGGTAAAAACATCGCCGTTTTTCATCAGAATTCTCAACAAGAACATGCCAGATGAATTATTGTTCATTTGTACAGTTTTTTCAGATGATGGAAAATCTGTTTCTTTTAGAACTAATTGGCCAACTTGATTAAAAACTTCTACAGATTGTATTGGCGTAATTGATTTATTTTGAATGACTAAGTAATCATTTATTGGATTTGGAAATAAAATTATTTCACTTTCTAATTTGCTGTTAGAAACATAGTTTGGTGAAGATAATAATTGGTATGCTTTTTTAAAATCTGGAATACCATAACCAACTCTTTTATCTGGTGTAAGAAATTGCGAAGCACTTTGTTCAATCGCAGTTTTTATTTGCCAGGCAGTTTTATCTGGAAATGCTTGCAGCAAACAAGTTGCCATTCCAGCTAATGATGGACAGGCAAATGAGGTTCCATTTCCAGCAGAAATAGTTCCAGTTGTATTAATAAAATTAGCTGACGAACCAACTGCTGCTACGTTTGGTTTAACACGAATGTCTGTTGCTAAGCCGTAACCACTAAATGATGCAATATTACCATTTTTGTCTACAGCTGCAATAGCAAATGCGCTGTCTGCATCTGATGGTGTTGAAATGTAGTGCCATGGTTTTGCGCCTTCATTTCCAGCTGCAACACAAATTAATATATTTTTAGAAGCTGCAATATTTACTGCTTTTGCTGCAGGCGTATTATTTTTTTTCATGTCAGATGTATCATGGTTTTCAAAAGCAGAATCAAAAGTTGTATAACCTAATGAAATACTAACTACATCAACACCTAATTGATCGCATCTTTGTAAAGCAGTTGCCAAATTAAATTCTTCTTGTAAACGTTCGCTACCACCATCATTATTTTCTGTTTGGAATAGGTAGAACTTAGATTTTGTTGATGTTCCGATATATTGGTTGGCTTTAATTCCAGCAATAAAAGAAAAGCAATATGCACCATGTGCGTCATCAGTTGCAGTGAAAACAGTAGAGTCATTGTGCACATAATCATAAGCACCTATCATTCTATTTTCAGAAAATACTGTGGCAAATCCAGGATTCGTATTTGCATTTCTAAAGCCAGCGTCGCAAATGGCAATCGTCATATTTTCGCCATTATAACCTTGTTCGTGCAAGTATTCGCCATTTAATAAATGAAATTGAGCATAGGATGAAACATAGTTATCTTCAAATTCAACATTTTGGATTTCTGCACAATCATTATTTTCTTTTATGGATGAAATATTACTTTTTTCTGAAGTTGATTTTTCAACTTTTTGTATAGAAGAAATAAAAGATAATTTTGAAATAGTTGAGATTGATTTTTCGTCAGCACTAATTAAAACAGCGTTTAACCAATTTGATTCGGAAAGAATTGAAATTCCTGTGTTTTGTATTTCAGTTTTATAACTTTCATTTACAGGAAAATCTTTTTCATCAAAAGGTATATTGAATTTTTTTCTTTTTTCAATTGCTTTTTCTGTAAATATTTTTTTTATATCAAAAGTGTGATTTTTATCTTTAAAAGTAACAATATATTTGTTGTTCGCTTGCGCAAAAATTGGTAAAATAAAACAGCAAAAAAGTAGAAATGTAAATTTATTCTTTACCATAGCTTAAGGCAGTTTGTCGGTAAATAAATCCATTTAATTTTGACTTCAGGAAATTAGGTTCTCCTGGAATTGGTTGTGCATCAAGTCGCCATAATTCTTTATTTACTAAGCCAATTTTTCTTGCATATTTTTCTTCAGAAAATAATTTATTTACTTTAGATGAATCTGCAATTTGCAATATGGTTAAGGTAGAATCAAAAACTTTTATGCCATTTGAATATCGAACATCTTTATCCGAAACAGTATAAGTCCAATCGAATTTAATGTTTGAATTTTTGAGTGGTTGAAACGGAATTTCATTTAAAAAATATTTATTGCCTTTCCATTCGCTGCTTTTTGAAACAGGAAAAGTGAGTTTTACATATCGAATATTATCTTCTATTACTTCTACATTTCTATCCGTTTTTACTTGATACCAAACATTATTCACTTCAACAAATGGATGTAACAAAGTGTCATCTGTTACATAGCGTTCAATTTTACGTGCGGTTCTACCTAAATTATCAATAAATTGTTCGGTAATTTTTTCTTTTAAAAAATAAGATGTACTTCGTTGATATTGTGATAAATCTGAATTGAAGAAAAAGTCATTGTACAAAATAGAATCTACTTTATAAATAACAAAAGTTCCAGAATCATCTGGAAAATAATTAGCATCAGCAGTTAAGCTAACGGTTTCGTATTCTTTTTTACAACCGTTTACGCTTACTAATAAAATGGTAATAAATGCGCTATAAATTAATTGCTTCATACTTTAAATATAGTATAAAGATGCAAAATTATAAAATAAAGTTGTCTGTAATTTTTAACTTAATCGTTTTTTATTTGTTTATACTATGAAAATTACATTTTTAATCTAAAATTTAACAGAAATGTCGGTACATAAACTGCAATTTAAACAAATCATAGCTCAGCCAATTGAAGTTGTTTGGCAATTTTTTTCAAATCCAAATAATTTAGAAACCATCACACCACCAGAAATGGGTTTTAAGCACACTGTTTATGAAGATGATTGCGTTTATGCAGGCATGATAATATTGCATAAAGTAAAACCTGTGTTGAATTTGCCAATAAATTGGATGACTGAAATTACACAAGTAAACGCACCAAATTTATTTATTGATGAACAACGTAAAGGAATTTACAGTTTTTGGCATCATCAACATCATTTTAAATCAGTGGAACAAGGAACTGAAATGATTGATATTATACATTATGAAGTTCCATTTGGATTTTTAGGTGATGTGGTTAATACATTATACGTTAGAAATAAAATTCAATCTATTTTTGATTTTCGATTTAAAAAAGTTGAAGAAATTTTTGGCAAATAGTTTTAAGAAAGAAATAGATGCCGAAATAAATCCGAATCTTCGGAACGGCATGACAGCGACGCCTTGCTGCGACGCTGTCATACTGAACTTGTTTCAGTATCTTTCATTTAATTTTGTACTTTTATAAAAAATAAAAACATGACTCTTGGCGATAATTTTAAGCAAATGAATATCATTCACGCTGCCTTGTGCGTTGGTTGTGCATTGATATTATTTATCATGTACACATTAGTGAATCAAGATAAAAATGTAGTTCCAGCCACCAATATAATTTTTACAGTTCTTGGAATTGCCATTGCTTTTATCAATGTGCTGTTATCGCGAATTTTGTTTTTTATGCGCACTCAGCAAGCACAAACAATTAGCGATTTTGGACAAAAAATAAATATTTTCAGAGCTGCTTTTATTATACAAATGGCAATGTTAGAAGGTGCTGCCATTATCAATGCTATTTTTTATTTTTTAACGAAAGATAAACTGCATTTTTTTATAGCGATTGGTGTTTTATTGTTAATGGTGATGCGACGTCCAACACGCAGCATGGCAGCCATCACGTTGTTTTCTGCTAAAGATGATGACATTCAACGTATTTATGAAGATACCATGGAAGTGTAACATTTTAACTTATAGAACAGTATATTTTAAACCACTCAAGGCACTTAAGAAACTTAAAAAAAATCAGTAGTAATCATCTAAAAAAGACAAGAAAACTAAGCTTTCTAGTCTTCTTTTTGCCTTCTATAATATCATAACTTTAGTTTCTTTGTGCCTTAAGTGATTATTTTTGTTTGTTAATTTGTTTAATTATTTAGTTCAAATCAACGCAGTTTCGCTTACTAAGATGCCATCTTCATCACAATAAACATATTCATTTGGATGAAAGAAAGTGTTTGCAAAATGTACCGTTTCATTTTTAATGCCTGGAAATTTTTTAACTGATTTCATCGGATTAGTTTGTAACGCTTTGATACCAATTTCCATAGTATTAATGGCTGCAGAATCACGAATGCAACCAAATATAATTATACCATTCCATTCATTTTTTATGGCTGCTGTAACCAATAAATCTCCAACCAAAGCACAACGCAACGAGCCACCACCATCAATTACCAATACTTTTCCTTTGCCGTTTTCATTGCGTAAGGTATTGCCAACTGGTGTGTTGTCTTCAAAGCATTTTATAGTATAAATTTGTCCGTAGAATTTTTTGGTTAAACCAAAAGATAAGAAAACTGGTTGTGCAATTTGCACTTTTCCTTCGTTTGCATCGTATAAATCTGCGGTTGTGAAATCCATAGTTTTAATTTGAAAATTTGAATTCCGAAATTTCGGAAGTGTTAATTTGAAAATTCAAAAGTAAAAATAGAAAATAAAAAAACATTTTAGCCAAAAAGTATAAAATAATAAATTGTAAATTGTACATCGTAAATCGTAAATCAAAAACATGAGTAAACAAACTACTTCGCAATTGATGATGGTTCGTCCTGCGAGTTTTCAATTTAATATAGAAACAGCTGTATCGAATGCTTTTCAGAAATCATTAGAAAATTTATCAGCTGAAGAAATTAAACAAAAAGCAGTTGCTGAATTTGATGCTTATGTTGAAAAATTACGTCAACACGGTGTTTCAGTTTTAGTGATTGAAGACACAGCTATGCCGCAAAAACCTGATGCTATTTTTCCAAATAATTGGATTAGTATGCAAGCTAATGGTACGGTGTATTTGTATCCAATGTGTACACCAAATCGACGATTAGAAAAACGATTGGAGATTGTTGAAGAATTGAAATCGATATTTAAAATTAATGAAGTCATAGATTTATCAGCGTATGAAAATCAACATCAATTTTTAGAAGGAACTGGTAGTATTATTTTTGATCATGTAAATAAAAAGGCATACGCATGTTTGTCGCCACGTACCGAAATTGCTGCGTTTGAAGCGCATTGTGCACAACTAAACTATGAACCTATTTCTTTTTTCAGCGAAGATGAAAATGAACATTTAGTGTATCATACCAATGTGATGTTGACGATTGGTAATGGTTTTGCAGTTATTTGTTTAGCGAGTATAAAAAATGAAGATGAACGAAAAAAAGTATTGAATAGTTTTGATGAAACGAATCACGAAATTATTGACATTTCATTTGAACAAATGAATGCATTTGCAGGAAATATGTTGCAAGTTGAAAATGCAGCTGGTGATACTTTTTTAGTAATGTCGAAAACTGCATTTAATAGTTTGGAACAACCACAAATTCAGCAAATTCAAAAATATACTAAAATACTTTCTGTTGAAATACCTACGATTGAAACCATTGGTGGTGGAAGTGCACGTTGTATGTTGGCTGAGATATTTTTGGAGAAAAAGTGACGCTTCGATAAACTCAGCGTGACACAATAGTCAGACTTAGCTTCTCGAAGTCTTATTTTTTCAATGTAAACTTGCGTTCTACTTCATTAAATGGACTTTCAACTAGTTTGTTGTTTTTGTCTAAAAGCGTTAATTTTATGGTGTTTTCACCAATTGGTAAACCTTCCATAAAATAACCACACCATTTTGTGATGATAAATTCAGTGCCATTAATTACTGCTTTTACTTTATAACCATCTTTCGATAAATCGCAATTTACAACGTAAAAATCTAATAAAACAGCATCGGTTTCTGCGCCAATATATTCGCCTTTTGGTCTGCTAAAAAACAACATTGGACTTGTTAAATCTGGTGCAGCATATCTTGCTAAATACCTTGATTTGCCTGTAATAACAGATGAAAGTACGTATGCATTTTTATTTTTTATGCTTTCGTGATAAGAACGAGATAGAAATGATAATACGGTGTGTTGTCCATCATTCGAAGCTTTTAATTTTCCAGCTTTAGTATAAACTGCAGTGTATGGTTCATTGTCAACAATAACATGTACATGTTGTCCTTTCGCAGCATTTGCGCAAGTTTTTAAACCAGTTAAATCTGATTGTTTTCCGAATTCATAGTTTGTTGCAGTGAAATTTAGACCAAATTTATTGCTATCTAAATCTGCTGAACCAGCAGATAATTCTTGTGTGAGTGTTGCGTTTTCAAATTGTTCAACAGAAAATAATTCTGTTAATGTAATTCTGTTTTTTTGTAGAGTTGTCAATGTTGCAGATTTATTTTTGTCATTATCATTATTCGTTGCAGTTGCTTTTCTGTTGCAAGAAAAAATGCTGACAATTAAAATTGTTGGTAATAATAGTATGTAAAACTTTTTCATGATTTCAATTTTATCAAAGTTGGTGTTTTTCTTTCAGATTTTCAAGGAAATAAAGTGCGTGAATGTTATTTATCTTTAAATCTTTTTTTGCTGGTTTGGTTTTTAGGTGTTCATAAATTTTATGATACAAAAACAAAGTGTTGTTGGCATCTTTTTGTTCGCTTTCAGCATTTAACTGTTGGATGCTTTCTGTAATTTTTTTTGGTAAAATGGCTCTTGCAAATTTCTTCACACTATATAAATAATTAGTAGCATCGTGGTTTGGTTTTTTATACGCAACATTATACGTTTTAAAAATTCCATCAAATAAATAATCATTATAAAACGTTTGATGCATACGGTTTTTAATGTCTAAGTTATACCAAAAATTAATCCAGTTCGTATTCCAAAAAGGTAAATAATATTCCAATCCAAAATAAGAATATACATGAACTGAGTTTATGATAAATTTTGACACTCTGTTCTTTATAAACCATTCTTGATAGCCATTCCAGGAATTTTCGTAAGCAGTGCTTCTTAATGGAATTTGGTATTTTTCAAAAATATAATTCTTAATATCTAATCTTTTTATCGGTTCAAAAATACTTCCTGCATGCAAATCTTGACAAAAACCATTCATCACGATTACATTTTTTGGTAATAAATTATTCAATTTTAAGAATTCCAAAGCAAAAAAATCTTGTTCATGTGGCAGCGAAGTATAATGATGATTTGAGTTTGAAAAATTATTCCAATTCTCTGTAAAAAAAGTTGTTAGTAGTTCATCTGAATATTCTATAAAATGCCATTTGTAATTTAGTTTTTCAGCAACATTTTTTGCAATTAAAACTTCATAACTTTCTTTTTTTCCGTAGGTAAAACATTCAACATTAGTAATATTATTTTGCTTTAATAAACAAACTAAATAACGCGAATCATAACCACCAGAAAGTGGAACTAAAATAGTTTTATTTACTGAAATTGTTTTTATTTTTTGGATTAGTTCATTTTCTACTTGCTTTAAAGTGTCAATATTTGCTGATAGTTTGGCTTTAGAACTGTGTTTGTAGTGTGTTTTTATTTCAAATTGCTGAGTAGTAGTGTTGATGATCGCATATTCACCAGCTTGTAGCTGATGGTAATTGTTTAATAATGTTTCATTTTCTTGTGTACAGTAGATTTTTTCAAAATCAGCAATTGCATTTTTATTGTATGAATTATTATAGATTGGATTATCTGTAATTGTTATTTTATTTTCATTTTTTTGTATCAAAATTGGAAAAGTCCGAATATGATCAACTGCTGCAAATAGTTGGTTTTCTGTTTGAATAATTATTGCAAAATGACCACTTAATTTTCTTAATTTTTCAACAAAAATTGCTTCATTGTTTGCTTCAGAAAAATAGGTGATGAGTTCAATTTCATTTAATAAATCATCATTTAAGAAAGCGTAACCAATTATAGAAATTGGTACAATAGTTTTCCATTTATAAACAGCATTGTATGTTAGTTGTATATCAATCATTTTTCAACAAATTGAAATTTATATACCACAACAAATATAGATTCATGAATACACCAACGGCACAAAATAATATAATTGATAAATAAAAATCATGATAAAAAGCACCAATACAAATGGCTATGATGCGCATTAAAAAAAATGCAATATTAAAACCGAATTCAAATTTCAATTTATTTTTTACATCTAATAGAAAAGAAATTGGTCCAGAAATAATGCCTGAAAAGTACCATAAAATAAGGTATTGCGCAATTTTCCCAGAAGCCAACCATTCACCACTAAACATCAAATAAAAAATATCTTTTCCAAAAAATAAAATGATTAGTGTTGGAATAATTCCTATAATAAATGAAAATAAAATAATTTTATGTGTTTCTTTTTTTAAGTGTTGATGTTCTGTTTCGCTTGCAATTTTATAATAAATTTGGCTAATTGCTGTAGTATACATACCTGTTGGTGCGTTTAGTAATCGTGTTGAATAAGCATAAAAACCAACCATCTGTTTAGAAAAAAATTGTGCTAATAAAAGTGGAATACTGTTGCGTGAGAAATTATTTAATAATGAAGACCAAGTTCCAAATTTTGGAAACTGATCATATTGTTTTATTTTTTGTTTCAAAATTTCAATATCAAATTTTATAGAAACAAATTGCAAACTATAAATGGTAGCAAATAATAATCCAATAAAAAAACCAATTATCAAAGCAGTTTTTATTTTTAGATATGCTAAAACTAATGTTAAAACACATGTTACAAGTACTTGAATTACTCTAAAATTATTAATGGCTTTGTAATTTTCTATTTTATTTAAATACACTAAAATTGGCTGATGCAAACCATAAAGTAAAACAATCAAAGGCAATAAAATATAAACCTTTCCATAAAAAATAATAATTGGAATTGAAATCAAAGTAGTCAATATGCTTAATATAATGGCAGCTGTAATAGCAGCAATTACTATCTGTTTGGCTTCTTCGTTGTTTTTTCCAAGCATTACTGCTACTTCTAATTTAGCGTTTATTAATTCAATTAAAATAAAAACAATAGAAGTAAAAATGCCGAATTGCGCAAACTGAATCGGTGAAAAATATTTTGGTAATACTAATGAAAATAGAAAATTAATAATTTGAACCAGCAACAAGCCGACAAATAAAGTAGTAAAGTTTTTAAATAATTTTCCAGATGTTGTATTCATCATTGCTAAGTTACAACTTTATTTTCTAGGTTGATTTTAAATGTAGCTTTTGCAACTTGATAAAATTATTACTTGGATGTATAGTTTGACATTTCTAATCCATTGCATATTTTACAGTAAGCCAAATACTCATCATTCGAGCCCAGCGAAAAATAAGTGGCAACATCAAAACTAACAAAATTGCATTGATGGTTATATAGTATAAAAAATAATCAAGTCCGAAAATGAGTGATGCGCCAACTATAATTAATAATGAAATTGCTACACTAATTGCATAACTCATGTACATCGATAAATAATGAAATCCAACTTCATTTTCGTAGTTAAAGTCACAGTTTGGACATCGACTTTGCATTTTGGTCATTTTAGATAAATGATATGGATTTGGATCGATGAAAACATTTGCTTTTTCGCAATTTGGACATTGACAAAATAGAATAGTTTTGAGTGCAGACATAACAGTTGATTTACAATAATTCGATGAACAATTGAAGATTAAAATCGACATGTAAAATTACATTATTTTTAACTGTTACAAGTTAAAAGTATAAGGACTAATTGTTAATTGTACATTGTTTTAATCGTGCCACGAAAATTGTTGCACGAAATAATAAATTCTACGGCTTTGTTAAAGTTGGATCTTTCGGTTCAATTTTTTTAGGTGTTTGTTCTGATGTTCCGATGATATCTTTCATGGTAAAGTAAGCGAATTGGTCAATTTTTACTTTAATTGGAATAAAACCTAATGCTTTTACTTTTACATAACCTTTGTAATCAACGCGCACTTTGTACCCAATTAGTAATTTGGTGCCTTCTGTGGCAAATTTGCTTAACGTTGGACCTGTTTTTACTGCAATTTTCAAAGGCAAATCAAATGCAGATTGCTTGTTTATTTTTACAATGTCAGCAGCTTCTGTGATAGTGCCTAGTTTTTTGTTTTCGATAAACACATCAATTAAAATTTCATCAATTTTAATTTTTGCTTTATATGGATTGTAGATAACAGCTGTAATTCCTAAATCAATTTGAGATAAAGAAAAATTATTTACAGTAAAATCTTTTGTTTTTACTAAATAGGGTTCTTCCTCTTGAGCTTTTGCAGCTATTACAGAAAATAATAAAATAAGTATAGTTATTGCTTTTTGCATTAGTTGTTTTGTCTTTTAGCTTTTCGTTCTTCGCGCCTTTTTTGTCGCTCTTCTTTTTTAGTTTCTCTTTTTTCTATACGAATTTCTTTTTTAGTAAGATATTCATAAGTCATTGCATATTTTATTTTTGCTGCTTGTTCTTCTTTATTTTCATTGGTGAAATTAATATCGCCTAACAATTGCACAGCATATGTTCCAGATGGTTCGTGATTTGGTTCTAAAAATGAGTTGGTTGCATATTCGTATTTTATTGGTATGGTAAATTCTGAATTTGGTTGTATTACTTTATCTTTTTTTACAACAATCGTACCAACATCTTTTCCGTCAATAGAAAAATCAATTGTTATATCTTTTAGATTGAATGCACTTTGACTATGATTCATAAAAATAGCATCAGCTCTAAGAGTTGCACTTTCTTTTGATAGATTGCCTAAATCTAAATTGGCAAACTTGGTAAATTCAATACTATTTTCATCGTGTTTGCAACTCGAAAAAAGTAGAATAGAAAGTAGAATTAAAATTGTTTTTTGCATAATCAGATTTTTTGTAAAAATATTGAATTTAATTGTTGAATAAATTTTATTAATTTTTTTTAAGATTTAAAGAGCTTGCTACCAACTACCTGAACTTCCACCACCACTGAAACCACCACCACCAAAGCCGCCAAAACCACCGCTGCTGCTGCTTCCACCACCTGACCAGGAACTTCCACCAGTAGAAATCCAACCACCACTACCACCAGTGTATCCACCACTTTTTCCATTTGAGAAATAGAAAAAAATAATTACTAGTATAATTATAAATAAAATAATTGCCCAAGTTGGTAATTCATCATTATTGGCTGCATAATCACTTTCACTAGGTTGAAAACTTCCAGTCATTAAAGCAAATAACCTGTCAACTGCATCATCTAAACCTTTATAATAATTACTTTGTTTAAATGCTGGAACCATTAATTCATCACGAATGTGTTTGCAACTGTAATCTGTTACATTTCCTTCTAATCCAGTTCCAACTTCAATGCTGATTTGTCTATCATCTTTAGCAACTAAAATTAAAATTCCATTGTCTTTTCCTTTTTGTCCAATTGCCCATTTTGTCGCCAATCGATAACCAAAATCTCTAATTTCATTACCTTCTAAAGAATTGATGGTTACAATAGTAATTTGTGAAGAGGTAGAATCATTATAAGCCACCAGTTTTTCTTCTAAACGTTCTTCATTTTCGCTGCTAATAATATCAGCGAAATCATTCACTAGACGTGGTGGATTGGGTATTGCTGGAATATCTTCATCTTTTGAATAAGCAATACTGTTTGCAAAAAATAGAATTGCAAGAAAAAGAAAAGTATTTATATTTTTATTCAAAAGAGATTTCATCATCTAGTTCATTGTGTTTCCAGTTGTCGGTTTGTGGAAAGTAGTTTGTTAAAACATCACTGATTCGTTCAATACTTTCAATAATACCTTTGCAATAGTTGGATTCCAAAAAGTCGTTGTGTAATTTTTGTGTAATTGAATTCCAAAAATCATTTTCAACTTTCAGATGTATAGCTTCATCACCGATTACTGCAAATTTTCGGTCCTCTGTAGCAATATAAATTAGAACACCATTTTTAAAAAGGGTTTTGTCAATCTTTAAATGATAAAATAACTTAACAGCTCTGTCAAACGCTTTTTCATCACATCTATCATCAATATGCACACGAATTTCACCAGTAGTTTCTAATTCTGCTTTTCGAATAGTTGCTACTATTAAATCTTTTTCGTAATCTTTTAAAAAGTTTTTAGCAGATGCCATTTTGATTTACGATTATTTGCCAATTAAAACTATTTTTGTGAAATATTCTCGTTATATTTTTCAATAAAAAGTGCTATTTTATTTTCGTCGATTTCTCCTTTGTCATTTATAATTCCATTTTCATAGAACCACATTACAGTAGTTTTCCATCTCATGTGCCATTTTCTAGTTTCCATTTTTAATTTAAGTGGAACAAATAGAATATTATTATAATCATCACCATTTGATGATTGACCTGGTGTGCCATTGTTATTATGTCTTATGAAAATTAATTCATCTTTGGTATTAAGTTTATAGATTGTTAATTCCTCAGCAGATTTACCATCCTTGTAACTAAAAATATCTTTACCATCAATTTTTACAATATCATTTTTCAATTCAATTTTTTGTGAAAAGATGTTTGTTCCGAACAATAAAATTAACACAACTATCAAAGGAATTTTTTTCATTCTTATTCTTTTTAAGATTTACAGTAAATCTAATTTATGACTAATCAAACTTAAATTTAGGCGCTTTTTCGGTTCCTGTATCTGCTTTAAACATTTCTTTTTGTTTAAAACTAAAAATTCCAGCTGTTACGTTTGATGGAAATGATCGAATTTTAATATTATAAGATTGAACAGCATCATTATATTTTTGGCGAGCAATCGTAACTCTGTTTTCTGTTCCTTCTAATTGATTCATTAAATCTTGGAAAGCTTGTGTTGCTTTTAATTGAGGATAATTTTCAGATACAGCTAATAAACGCGACAATGCACCGTTTAATTGTGCTTGTGCTTGCTGAAATTTTGCCATGTTTTCTGGTGTAATATCGTCTGCATTTAATTGAATAGATGTAGCTTTTGAACGTGCATCAACTACAGCTTGAAGTGTTTCTCTTTCAAATTTAGCTTCGCCTTTTACGGTTTCCACTAAATTGCCAATTAAGTCTGAGCGACGTTGGTATTGTGCTTCAACATCGGCCCAAGCTTTTTTCACACCTTCATCTAATGAAATAATGCTGTTGTATGAGCAACTGCTGAGCAATAAGGTTCCAATTGCAATTACAAAAAGGTTGATTATTCTTCTTTTCATGTGATTAAATTTTATTTTTTTTAATGTAGATTAAAGGTACTATTTTTTTCTAATGATTTAATAATACGTCAAAACTAGTAGAAAAGTTCCATTGCACTATTTTTATTGAATGAGTTTTGAAATGGAATTAAATAACATTCGTAAAAAAATTGACGATTACAAAAATGAAGGAAAAACTTTGTTTGCTGGTTCGTCTTTTCAAACGCATTCAATTCCGATGTTGCATATTCTTTCGTTAGTTGATAAAACGATTCCAATTTATTTTTTAAATACTGGTTATTTATTTCCTGAAACAATTGAATATAAGGACGAAATTGCGGGTTTGTATGGTTTAAAAGTGGTTGATGTAAAATCATCTACACCAAGAAACATGCAAAAAGATGCCAACGGTAGATTATTGTTTACATCAGATCCTGATTTTTGTTGTCACCTAAATAAAATTTCGCCTTTAGAGCCAATTTTGCATACATATGATGTTTGGATAAATGGTGTGCGTGCCGATCAGAATGCCAATCGTGCAAAAATGAAAGAAGAGCAAGCAACACCTCAAGGTGCAATTCGTTATCATCCAATGCTAACTTGGACAAAGCAAATGATATGGCAATATATTAAAGAGTATAAAATTCCGTCACATCCATTAGATGCTGCAGGTTACACGAGTATTGGCTGCGAACCATGTACACGAAAAATAGATGTTTCACAAATGGGTGATGAGCGAATGGCTCGCTGGTTTGGATTAAACAAAACTGAATGTGGTTTACATACAGAATTGATTAAATAATTAACGATTATAAAATCGTAAACCGTAAATTAAAAAATGAAAGTATTAATAACAGGTGGCGCAGGATATTTAGGAACAGAACTCGTAAAAAAACTAGTTCAGATTCCGAAAGTAAAAGAAATTGTAGTGTATGACAATTTGGATAAAGGACGATATAATTTCTTTTTATGTACTTGTATTGGTGGTGATAATATTCGGTTTGTGCAAGGTGATATTTTAGATACACGCAAATTAAAAAAAGAATTACAAGGAGTTGACGTGGTGTTTAATTTGGCTGCAAAAATTGCATCGCCATATGCAGATGCAGATCCACATTTATACGAACAGATCAATCATTGGGGCACGGCTGAGTTAACGTATGCTGTAGAAGAAAGCGATGTGAAACATTTCATTCATGTTAGTAGTTTGTCGGTGTACGGTGCTTCTACAAAAGGAAAATTAATTACAGAAACAACAAAATTAAACCCGCGAACCAATTATGGAATTTCTAAAATGCGTGGTGAAGGTTTTGTGGAAGCGTTGATGAAAAAAACACACACACACATTATTCGTTTAGGAAATGTATATGGTTTCAATCAAACGATGCGCTTTGATGCTGTAATCAATCATTTTGGATTTGAAGCCAATTTTTTGAAAAAAATTTCCATACATGGTGATGGACAACAAATTCGTTCGTTTATTCACGTTGATAAAGCAGCAAAATATATTACGCAATTACCATTCTTAAATGTTGACGCAGGAATCTATAATTTAGTAGATTTTAATAAGTCTATAATGGATATTGCTTTAGAATTTAAAGACCTAATTCCAGAGCTAGAAATGCAATTTATAAACCAACATTTGCAATTAAGAAACATCGCAGTTGATGAAGATTGCAAAATTTATAAATATTTGCCACGTGAAACTTCTGAATTTAAAAATGACTTGTTTCATATGATGAGTCAGTTTGCTTTTAGGTAATTATATAAGTCATTGAATTATTTATAATTACACTAAACACTTGTATGCACATCTATTTATCCACATTTAATGAATGTTAAATTATTGTTTTTAATCAATTTTTATTTTGTGAATCCAAAACAAGTTGTATATTTGTCGTAGGGTTTTTATGTTTCTAGACTTTAGGGTCTAATCTGGGCAAACGCAATGTTTGCCCATTTTTTTTGTTTAAAACCTACCTAATAATTTTCTGTCATTTCGTTCTATAACATCTAAAATAATTTCCCATAGTTGATCGAAGAAAATTATTTCATTGTCATTTATTATTTGATTGTCAAAATTCTCTTTTAACAACGTATGCTCTTTTAGGTATTTTAATGATTTGTAGTTAAAACTTTTTTTCTCCATTATCTGAAGCAACTTTATAAATAAATTACTGCGATGATAAATACTTTCTTTAAAATATCTATTTTGATAGGAAGCTAAATTTTCAATTTTGGTAATGGCTTCGTCTAAATCATTTTTACCAATTAAAAATAAAATTTCAATAATACGAATCGATAAATTTAAGCCAAATTTATCTTGAACTAAATTTGGAATCTGATTGTATAATTTCGCAGTGCTAAATTTAAAGGGTTCATTTTTAGCATAGCTGTAAATAAAATGAACATATGCATCAAACAACAACCATCTTTCTTTTACGAGTTTTGTAGTGTGTTTATATGCAGATGAATGCAATACTTCGTGAATAAAAATTTTCGCTTTTTCTGTTTCTTTTAAATTTAAATACGTTTTTAGTATGTATTCATTCATGCTTAATAAATTCAATCCAAATTTTGATTCGGTTGACATTTGATTGGCTAACTGTAAGGTTTCGGTATATTGTCTGCTATCAAAAAGTGATTTTAGTTTATATAGATAAACGTTATTTAGATATTCGTATTTAAATAGCGAGCTTTGGTATTGATTGTATTCCGCGATAAATTTGTCGCAGATTAAATTTATTTTTTTGTTGTCTCTTTTGGTTTCAAAATAAAACAGATTACTTCTGATCAAGAAAAAGAAAACTAACAACGAATTTGATTTTTTTAATATGGCTTCGTATTTTTTTAACTCAATTTCTATTTCCTGTAATTTTTCTGATTGGTTTTTCTTTAAGCTATGGCTGAGTAAATAAATTTTAGAATAAATTATTTGTGCTGCTTGTTCATTTTCATATTCTAGAACGTATGTGTCGTATGCTTTTTTTTCAGCTTCATAAGCTTTTTCATTGCCAGTCATTCCATAATGCACTAATAGTTTGAATGAAAATTCTTTTAGAATGTCGTAGAAATTATTTTTTTTGGCAATTTGATAGTTATCTAGAATTAATTTGATAGAAATATTCCTGTTTTCAGCGTAGCGCAATAATAAATTACTCAAATACAATTTATTTAAGCAATCAGCGTATTCTTTTTTAGCAAGGTTGGTTGAACTATTATTGTTGATGTCCAGAAAATATAAGGTATTTAAGAGTCGAGTTTTAAATCTGGACTTTAATTTTCTGTATTTTGAATTGTCTTTTTCGTTTCCATATAATAGAACCATTGCTTGTAAATCTGTTCGGATATTTTCATTGGCAATATTATTGTACAACTTTGAAAACAGTGTATCTTTTCGACTAATTAATGATTTATCGAACACTTCTATCTGACTTAGCTTGCGTTTATTGATAATATTAATTAATTCTTTTATATCTTCCATGTCATTTAAAAGGTTTAATTTCTATCAAAAATATTAATAAATATCAATAAATATGATCAATATACTATATTTAAAAAAAATAAGCTAGTCACATTTTGTTAAAATAAAGCTAACTCATTTGTTAAAAATGTGCTAATTTTAATTCATAAACACTAAGTTATGAAAACAATTAAGGAATTACTGTCGAACACGTTAGAATTAATACGCACAATTGTTGACAATGCAATAGCACGACCTAACCAATACAGATTGGCATTCATCATCACTGATGATGTAGCTGGCAGAAATGATTAATTGTATCCCACTTGAATATCGAGACATAGAAACCCACAACTCGAAACATAAAAATCCCAAACATTAAAAACCCGACATACCCTATGTCGGTTTTTTTTATTTTAAATTCCAAAAATTTATTAAACGTCTGCTAGTAAATAGTTTTTACCATTTACTTAATAAAAGTATAGTAATTCGTTTTGGCATTTAAAATGTTATTCTATACGAATTCTAAACTCGTTTTTAATTAGTGAATTTATTGCAAACATGAATTTACTAAATGCATATTATAGACGGAATAAATCAATTAAATTCAGTTTTTAGTAGTTTACTTTTATGAATTTATTGCTCAAATTAGAAGTATTTTTTATTTATTTTGTTTTAAATAGATTGTATTTTCAGAAATCATTTAGGTTTTTTATCAATTTAAATAGTACTAAATGCTTTTATTGATTTAAATAAGACTGTCACAAAAATAAAATTATTTATATAGACAGCCAACAGTTTTGGATATACCTTTACATTATCAAAAAAGCAAATATGACAACAGCTACTGAAATAAAATCGAATCAAAAAAACAAATCCTCGCAAGTAAATTATGCATCTATAATTACAGATGATGTTGCTGGCAGAAATGAATAACAAACAAAATCCTATAAAAACCTACCTAATCAAGAAACATAGAAACCCTAACATCTCGAAACATAAAAACCCAAAGGACTCGAAACATAAAAACCCCAAACATAGAAACATAAAAGTCCGAATCGTAAACATCAAAAACCCGACATTACCCTGTGTCGGTTTTTTTTATGCCTTTTTTTATTTTGTTTGATTAATCTTATTATTATTTAGTCTTTTCTATTTTCTTTTGGCATCAACGTGGTTTCCAAAATACTAATCTTTTATTTTTATGTTTAAGCTGAATTAATTAAAACTTACATAATTCATTTCAAAAAACTCGGTAGTCGTTTTTAAAGAATTATATTTTTTGTTTGATTGTACAAAATTATTGAATCATTTTTTACATACTTTCATTTTAATCACATAATATTTAGAAAGTACAGTTTTTAGATTTTAATTATTTGGCAAATGAAATAGTGAATGTATTTAATATTATTGGAAATAAGACTGTCACAAAAATTAAATTATTTATGTAGCCAACTAGCAAATTTGGACATAACTTTACATTATCAAAAAAGCAAATATGACAACAACTTCAAACATAAAATTCATCACTAAGAAAAATAAAAATTTACAATGTTACAACGCATCCATCATAACAGATGACGTTGCTGGTAGGGCAGAATAATAACCAATCTTTTATCTCTTGAAAACCTAATTTACGTAATAACCCAATCTTCAAGAAATACAGAAAGCCCAAGGACTCGAAACATAAAAACCCCAAATAGAAACATAAAAGTCCGAACCACGAAACATTGAAACCCGACATACTTGCTATGTCGGTTTTTTTTTGCCCTTTTTTAAGCATTTACTAATTCAAAAATGGTAATTTCCGGCGAAATACCTAAGCGACCTGGATAACCTAAAAATCCGGCACCACGATTTACATATAAATGCTGAATGTCTTTTTTATATAAACCAGCCCAATGTGGATACACATATTGCGATGGACTCCATTTTAAACCAATTTTTGGAATTTCGATGCCAAACTGAAAACCATGTGTGTGGCCAGCAAACGTAGCTTGAATGTTTTTATACTTTTCGTTTTGAGAAACTTCGTGGTCCCAATGCGATGGATCGTGTGATAACAATAACTGCACATCTGCATTTTCTGCGCCAGCGTATGCTTTATCTAAATTGCCAAATTTTCCAAAATGTAAATTATGACCAATGTATTGCACACCGATAATCGCTAATTTTTTATCATTTATTTCTAAAATTCGATTTTCATCCATCATCAAATCCCAACCCAATTCTTTCTTTTGAAAGTCTAATAATTGTTGAAAATGTTTTGCATGATCTTCTTTTGAGCTCCAATCTACATACATACCATAATCGTGATTGCCTAAAATAGAATAGACTGCTGTTTTTGCTTTTATTGTTTTTAAAATATTCGCATAAGGTAATGCTTCATCTACAGTATAATTCACTAAATCTCCTGTAAAAAAAACGATGTCTGCATTTTCTTCATTTATTAGATCTACAATTTTTTGTACAGGTGTTGAAGATGCAAAGCTACCAACATGCAAATCAGAAATTTGCACAATTTTCAAGTTTTTAAATTCTTCAGGTAAATTCAGAATCGATAATTTTACTTTTACTTTTTTATAATTATAAGCACCACGCACAATACCATAAATAAAAGAGCCGAATGAAACTGCACCCAACACCAAACCCGCTTTGCTTAGAAATTGCAGACGCGAAATACCATTTTTTTGTGCCAAAGCTGTATTATCAGAAGTAAAAAAACGTTGACCGATCCAGCTAAATAAACGAATCAGATCATCAATTAATAAAAAAGGTAAAATCAATATTTTGGAAATAAAAACCGCTTGCGCAATGCCCACAATAATATTTTTGCTCCAACCATGCCAGTTAAAATAGCCAACCGATAGCATTACTGCAAACGCAATATATGGAAACAGCGAAAGTAAAAAATAAACACCGTAAGCAATTTTTTGTGTGGATGGTTTTGAGCTGGAAAATGAGGTTTTAACCGCTTGAAAAATATACCAATCTACTAAAATGAAGAGCGCAAACACACCAAGTTTGAACCAAATACTAATTTCTCTACGCATACTAAATAATTGTAACAAAGATAAAAGAGATATGTTGTAAATTCGTACAAATAAATGTTAATGCACTTTTTTATAACATCAAAAAAAATAAAAATTACGACCATTATGTTGGTTGCATTTTGCGTTTTAATTTCATTTTCATTTACCGAAAAAAAATCACCGATTGAAAATACACGCACGTTTTCATTACAAAAAATAAAAGTTTTTCAACAGCAGTTAGATAGTTTACAAAATTTATTGCAATCTAATTTTTCGCAAAAAAAAGCGCAGCAACAATTTAAAAAAATACGGCTTGCATTTAAAGAAACTGAATTTATTATTGAATATATCAGCATGCAGCAATATGCATTTTTTAATGGCGCTAATGTAGTAGAAATGGATGATGGCTACAATCCGAATGCAAAACCGGAAGGTTTGCAAGTGGTAGAACAAGAATTATTTAACGATAGTGTTGATGTTGACAGAGTTTTGTTTTTGATCAAACAATTAAAGTATCGTGCGCTTTCTTATCATCTTTATTTTAGTGAAATTGACTTAAAAGACACTTATATTTTTGAAGCTGCTCAATATCATTTAATTCGTATCGAAGCATTAAATTTAGTTTCGTTCGATTCGCCGGATCTACGAAATAATTGCGCTGAAATAAAAAATTCGCTGCAAGCCATAGCACAGGTTTTATCCTATTATAAAGATGAAAAAAATCAAAAAGAATTTGATACTCTGAATGCAACGTTGCAAAAAAGCATACAATATCTGGCAACAAAAAATTTTAATACTTTAGACCGGCTGTTCTTTATTAAAAAATACATTCAGCCAATTAAGCAGCAAATACAGGCGTTTCAGCAGATCAATCAAATTCCGGCTTTAGGTGAAAACACGGTTTTGTTCAGATCCATTAATTTAAAATCAAAAACAATTTATGATGCTGATTTTTTAAATCCAAAGTTTTTTGCACAAGACCGATATTATTTAGACAATCCGATGATTGCTGAAATTGGAAAAAAATTATTTTTTGATAAACGATTATCTGCTGATAATAAATTAAGTTGCGCCACTTGCCATCAACCGGCAAATGCATTTACTGATAAAGAATTTACAGCCATCACCAATGTGGATGGAGTTTTTCAAAAACGCAACACGCCAACCCTACTAAATGCTGCTTTGCAAACCGGTTATTTTTATGATATTTCAGCACTTTCATTAGAAGCGCAAATCGGTCATGTGATGACAAATCCGCAGGAATTTAATTGCAATTATGATACGGTTTTAAACCGCTTAAAAAACGATACACAATATGTGCGCTTGTTTTCGCAGGCATTTCCAAGCTATCAAAATGAAATAATTTCTACTTATACTATCAATACTTGCATCGCTGATTTTCAGCGAAAATTAATTTTGCTGAACTCTGCTTTTGATAAATACATTCGTAATGAAACGGCTATCATCAGCGAAAGTACCAAGCGCGGTTTTAATTTATTTATGGGAAAAGCGCAATGCGGTTCCTGCCATTTTGCGCCAACTTTTTTTGGTTTAGCACCACCGTTTTATACCAATTCAGAATCGGAAGTATTGGGTGTTACGAAGAAGTTTGACACCATTCA
This sequence comes from uncultured Saprospirales bacterium, assembly GCA_938008535.1. Lineage (GTDB taxonomy): Bacteria > Bacteroidota > Bacteroidia > Chitinophagales > JADIYW01 > JADJSS01. The sequence goes on from CALLKF010000122.1 coordinate 36,180, forward strand.
TCCAGTCTTGGATGATGATATTGGACGCTATAAAAACATTGAAGTTGATGATTTTAAACATTCATTTAAAACCTCCACCGTGCGCAATTCATTTTTAACTGCACCTTATTTTCATAACGGCGGATTTTTAACATTGCCTGATGTGCTGGAGTTTTACAACCAAGGTGGCGGCGTTGGTATGGGTTTAAATATTCCGAATCAAACCTTATCTGAACAAAAATTAAAATTGACTAATCAGGATAAAAAAGATATTATTTCATTTATCAAAGCACTGACCGATACCAGCGGCGTTGCGAAGCTGATGCTGAATAATTAGTTTTAACAACAACTTGAATTATTTTACTTTGAGTTTATCAGGATCTCTTCTTCCGTCCCAAATACATAAGACAATTATTTCGTCTGCTATTACTTCGTAAAATAATAGATAATCTCTAACGATTTTCACTTTTACATTCTTAATATCTGTATTCCTTCCAGTGTTTGGATGTAAGGCAATTTTTCGTAAAGTTTCGATGACCAGCTTGTTTAATTTAATACTGCTGAATATGGTTGATTTACTTCTGTTCTTCCAATATTCTAATATTTCCTTCCTTTCAGCTTGAGCTTTCTGCGTCCAGGTTATTTTTTTAGCCATTCTTCTATTTCAGCATTTGCAGATGATTCAGTTAATGTGTTTCCGTTTCCATATTCAGCTCTTGCTTCCATAATTCTATATGCTTGCGTGTCTGATGTTTTATAGATATTTTCAGACAATTCAAAATCCAGTAGGTTGCTAATTTCTTCAATGATATGGCTTTCTTTTAGTAGAGCTATTTTATTAATGAGATCTAATTTAAGTTCTGCTGTATTCATGGCAATTCGTTCTATTTCAAATTTACAACTAATTATTATAAAGTACAATTTTCTTGATGGTGTGGTTCGTATCTTTCTAAATATGGCTTAGCAAGTTTACTTATTTTGCAACGACCAATAAACCATTTCACTATCTTCTTTTGTTTTTATAAAATTTAATTTATTTAGTAAATTAATTGAACCAACATTATCATGTAAACAGTTGGCGGTTATTTCTTTTACTATTTCTGTTGAAAATGCCCAGTTTATCAGTGCTGCTGCGGCTTCTTCTGCATATCCTTTTCGTCTTTCTTCTTTTATAATGCCATAGCCAATGTCAACGTTTTGGTGTTGTTGGTTCAATCCTTTAAAACCTGCATCGCCAATTATTTCTAAGGTATCTTTTTTAATGATCATCCACGATTCAAAACCTGTCGGTGCCTCCACTTCTGATAAGTTATTTATTATTTTGGGCAAGGTTTCTATAACATCGCTGTCCGGCCAGCTTATTCCTTTTTTAAAACCCATTTTATACAGATCGCTGAAATCATTATTCATCAGATGTCGGCAAATTTCTATGGTAAACGGAATCAATAGTAATCGTTCCGTTTCGAGTTTGTCTATTGGTAGTGTTTGCGTTTTCAACTTGCCAAATATATTCACTTTATCAATCGTAAGCAAATTTTTATATCTTTATACAAACCACCAACACATGAGCTGGAAAAATTTATTTCGCACCAAACCCATCAACGTCATTTTAGAAGAATCGGTGCAACATCCTGATATGATTGAATCGCATGGTAACGCAGAAACATTGCACAGAGATTTAGGCGTAAAAGATTTAACGGCATTAGGCATTGCAGCCGTAATTGGTGCAGGCGTTTTTTCTACCATAGGCAAAGCATGCTTTGATGGCGGTCCGGCAGTTTCTTTATTGTTTATAGGCATCGCAGTAGCATGCGGCTTTTCGGCATTGTGCTATGCAGAATTTGCATCGCGCATACCAATTTCCGGTAGCGCATACACCTATTCGTATGCAGTGTTCGGCGAATTAATTGCATGGATCATCGGCTGGGATTTATTGTTGGAATATGCTATTGGCAACATAGCTGTAGCTATTTCATGGAGTGGAAACCTAACTAACTTCTTACACGGTTTCGGAATAGATTTGCCAAGATATTTGACCACCAGTTTTTTAGAAGCTAAAAATAATATACCGGAATTGTGGGCTTCGGCACCGCGTGTTTTTGGAATACCGTTTATCATCAATATTCCTGCATTTTTAATCACCGTTTTTATTACAGCAGTGGTATATGTTGGTATTAAAGAATCGAAAAACTTTGCCAACGGCATGGTGCTTTTCAAAATTATTGTCATATTGATTGTCATTGCCATTGGTATTTTTTATGTGGTGCCAGGCAATTGGACTCCGTTTGCACCAAATGGTGTAAGTGGCGTTTTGAAAGGCGTTTCAGCAGTATTTTTCGCCTATATCGGTTTCGATGCTATTTCTACTACTGCGGAAGAATGTAAAAACCCACAGCGCGATCTGCCACGTGGTATGCTCTATTCATTAATCATTTCTACTGTTTTATATGTATTGGTGGCGTTGGTGCTAACCGGTATGGTGCATTATTCTAAACTAAACACAGAAGCATTTTTGGCAACTGCATTCAGAGAACGCGGCTTGAATTGGGTTGGTGGTTTAATTGCCTTCAGTGCATTGATCGCTACTGCAAGTGTGTTGCTAGTGTTCACTATCGGTCAACCAAGAATTTGGATGAGCATGAGCCGCGATGGTTTGTTACCGCAAAAATTTTCGCAAGTACATCCAAAATTTAAAACACCAGGTTTTGCTACTATTATGACAGGTTTGTTGGTTGGTATTCCTGTTCTTTTCTTAGATGCCAATTTAGTGGTGGATATGTGCAGCATCGGTACGTTGTTTGCATTTATCTTGGTTTGTGGAGGTGTTATTATTTTACAGGAAAGAGATAAAAAAGCTGCTTCTGATAATAATTTATCAGCACCAAAATTTAAAACACCATACATAAACGGACAATTTATTGTTCCGGCTTTGGTGATAGTTGGATTGGTTTTATTCTTTAAAAGTCCTGAAAACATAGAAAGCACGTTTCCATTTGATAAAGGATTTTCTGAATGGAAACATCAAATACCGCTTTGGGCATTTATATTGGTTGCTGTTTATATGGCTATCCAAACCTTTATAAATAGATGGTCACTGATTCCTGTTTTAGGTTTTTTAAGTTGTAGTTTGTTAGTTTCTACGCTAGGAGTTGTCAATTGGTTGCGCTTTATTATTTGGATGATTATTGGTTTGGCTATCTATTTTTTATATGGTAAGAGCCATAGTAAACTCAATAAATAGCCGTTTTTAGGAATTTTTTAGGTTTTTTATAACAAATTTTTCTCCGATATTTACATTAGAAGAATCGCTTATAGATGGTAAATCGCAACTTTATGCATCTATTTTAATTAAAAAAATTTAAAACTAAGCCAATGAAGAAAATAATTTCACTATTAGTAGTTACTTGTTTCCTTTTTTTTAAAGGATTTTCTGAAAGTAATTCTTACAATGTACAAAACAATGCGTTGGTTTTGCCAAACACCATTGAGTTTGATACGCATGCGTACGATGTAAAAGATAACAAAGATCCGATGTTGGATTATATTGCACAATATTTAAAAGACAGACCAACCATTACCAAATTGCGTATTGAAGGCCATGTTTATACCGAAAAATCTGCAGCTGAAAATATGAAATTGAGTTTGCAACGCGCAGCCATGATTAGCTACTATTTAACTGAAAGAGGCATTGCTTGCAACAGATTGATTCCAGTTGCTTTTGGCGATATGAAACCAGTAGCACCAACCGATGAGTGCAATACTAATTATAACACACGCATTGATTTTTTTAATGCAGAACTAAATAACAAAGCAGTAGGAAATGCAGTAGATGGATTTGCTGCGAAAGTATTTGATCCTTGCGAATAATTTTTGTCTACTTTCTTTAAAAAATAAAACCCTTGAGATTCATCTTCAAGGGTTTTTCTTCTTTTGTGGATTTCTTAATAGGGTTTTTATTTCTAGCGATTGATTATTTTAGTTTGTTTGTACAATGTTTATGTAATGTAAACTAACTTTTACCACTTGTCAATAGTAAATCTTAAAAAATGTTATAATTTGACGCAAGTCAAATTTTTGATGTGTTTTAGCAGTAAACACTAACTATTTACAGTGATAATACAATAGTTAAATGTTTAGTATTTAGGGAAATACATATTAAGGATAATTTGAGAAAAATAATTTGAAGAAAAAAAGTACCCCACATAGTTGATTTATCGAACCATTTTATAGATGATTTAAAGAGGCTATCCAATGCTTATAAGGCTTTAATGATTCCTAAATTGCGCTAAAAGGGAGTTTATTACCGAGTTTTTAGGTATAGTTTTGAATGTAAAATGATATTTGAAAGATATAATCTAGCCTACCTACCATACTGCTAGGGGGATTTTGGTATTTTTACTACTTAGTTATCCGCCTCTACATGTACACATTCAAATTCTATCCACTAACAGATGATATGAAAGTTGAACTCACACGAAAATTTTTAATTTTTTTTTCTACTGTGTCATTTTGAACCATTGATATAAATCAATTAATTTAATATTTTATATCTAAATGGGTCAATATGCTACACTTTTTAATTTCGTGTACTATTTATTAATACTTGTATGGGATTCTTATGTTTAAAATTTTTAGACTCTCAATAATGGATGGATTAAAATAGCAAAAATGAAATATTATGATTTAAAACAAATGATTAATGAAACTAATAAAAGTAAAAGTACGATAAACAGGTTTTATAAAAAAAATGAAGACTTAAAAGAAGAAACAATTTTAAAAAGAAAAAGAATATACCCAGTAACTCATGTAAAATATTTTGATAGTGAGTTAATGTTTGATGAAAATAAAATATTGCGGATTGAAAATCAATCAATGAAAAATTTAATTGACTGCTTAACTGATAAAAATTCTTTTCCATCTAAACTTTGGTGGATGGATTGGACATTTTTCGGTACAGTAGCGTATAAGTTAGAACGTAATAAAAAATCTTGTTTTCTTATGATGCATTCACTCTATAATCAATTAGAAAATGAATTTGGAAATGATACAATCATAAGATTATTTTTCTCAACTGAGCCATTTGCAAATAGGAAAGGGTATCATAATCATTTTACTGTATTTATATCAAACGATAAATTAAAAAAACAGATTGAAAGTACAATTCAAAATTTCTTCTCACATGATAGAGTAGATTTATCGATTTATAACAAGTATAAACCTGCCTTATTTTATATTGCTAAAGAGGGTTTACATGGTGAGGATTGGGATATTCTATATAATCAATTAGATAAAGATAAAGTATTAAATAATGAGGATAAAAGTAACTAAAAAGCAGTTCAAGTTATTGTTTAAAAACCTGCATATACTCACAAAAAATGGATTACAGATGCAGATGAATGGTAAAACATTCCTTTATTTATTTGATGATTATAATACCTATAAATCTAAATGATTTGAGTTTAATCTATTTAGACTTTAGTTTTTCATTTTCTGCCTTTAAGGTAAATATTTCAGTATTTAACTTTTCTATCTTTTCGTATAATTCAACAATCTTATCTAAAGGATTAATTTGATAACCTATGACATAACCACCTTGTTGGTTATTGCTTTGGATTAAACTTTCTTCTCTGAGATTTTTAATAGTATCAATTGAAACACCTAATTTATCTCCAATCTTTGAAAGCATGTCATCGTCTATATAAGTTTTTTGTTCTAACCTTGATATAGTTTGTTGCGTAGTGCCAAGCAATCTGCCTAATTCATCTTGCTTAATTCCTTTCAATTCACGAAGTATGGAAACATTCTTACCTAAATTCATATTTCATCTATTTGGGTGTAATTTACACAGATTTTCGTGTATTTTACAACAGTATATGAGTAATTTACAACATTATATTTAAACGTGTTTATAGTATCAAATTATATTTTTGATAGAAACTATAATCTATGAAAAAAACCATATTAGTTATAATTGTACTATTCACTTTAATAGCTTGTAAGAAAGAAGATAAAACAAAT
>CALLKF010000123.1 GCA_938008535.1 uncultured Saprospirales bacterium
AGACGTGTGCTCTTCCGATCTGCTACAGGTGGTTTTCGTTCCGATCAATATCCATTTGATAAATCGTATCCAATCTTAGCTTGGACAAAAACAGGTAGTAAACTTGCAGTGATTTCTGAGAAAAAAGATATTATTCGATTGCTTCAATATGATGTTACTAAAAAAGAAAAAGTAAAAAATAACATCATTAAGTTTCAACGGATTTACAGTGCTGATTTTACGAATAATCCAAATCTATTAGTTGTTTCTGGACAAAATAAAGGACAAACTGATTTGTATTTGTACAATACGTCAAACACGAATGCTACTCAATTAAATAATGACTTATACGATGATTTAAATCCAGTTTACGTAAACTGGAAAGGTGCAAACGGAATTTTGTTTTCTTCTAACAGAATAGATGATCAACTTGTGATTCCATTTAAAGATGATGTGCTACCAACCAAAACATTAGATTTATTTTATTTCGATTTAGATACACGTAATAATGATTTGGCACGCGTTACTGAAACACCTTTTGCAAACGAAAAAGGAATTGGTACGTACAGTGAAAATCAATTTACTTTTTTAAGCGATGAAAATGGATTACAGAATCAATATATTGGCACGTTGGATAGTTTTTTTATTAGAAAAGATACATTGACTAGTGTTATTGAAAATGGTATTGATAAGTATGATACCATACAAGAAATTAAGGACGTCTACAAAGTAAAAGGTATAACACAAGCTATTACAAACTATCCAAAAAGTATACATGCAATTGGTATTAATGCACGTGCATCCAATTATTTTTTCGGCTTAAAAAAACGAAAATCATACATTTATACAAAACCAAATTTACAAGAAGAAGAAATCCAATCGAAAAAAGTGTTTGGTTTAAAACCTACAGCATTTCGACAATTTTATAGAGATAGTGAAGGTAAAACAACTGCCATAATTTTTGATACTAAAACCATAGATGGTGCTTTAGCCGTTTCTAAAAATAAAATTATTTCAGATGTTTCATTTGATAGCTTGTATAACAGTGAATTTAAATACACCTTTGAATCTGATTTTAATTCTGTCATAACTACTGAAAACACTAAAAAAGAACAATTGGCAAAAGTAGATTCTGTAGCCAAAAATTCAACAGAAACTATTTCTTTTAATACTGATAATACTGGCGATGAGGTGCCACCACCTTTTGTTGAACCAACATCTAATTTAAATGTAGAAAAAACAACTGGACAAAAAATTCGCATTTTACCATATCGCGCTCGCTTCACTTCTGATTATGTGGTTGCGCAGTTAGATAATAGCATCATGGCAAATTATTATCAAAGCTATAAAGGAAATTTAGGTGCGTATAATTATCCAAACTTAGGTGGTTTTATTAATTTCGGTGTTAGTGATTTAATGGAAGATCATAAAATAATTGGTGGTTTCAGAGTTCCATTTGATTTCTTTACAACTTTCACAGGTATTGAAGCATACGTTCGATATATCAACCTTAAAAAACGCATAGATAAAAGTGTTTTATATTATATCAGAACGGATAGAATAGCATTTAATGTTTCAGATAATTTTGGAAATATACTACCAGATATTTATTTCGGAAAACAAAGAACTAATTTTTTCCAAACTGAATTTAGCTATCCATTTGATGTCACTAAAAGCTTACGTTGGAGCATTGGTTATAGAAATGAACGTTTGAGTATTTTATACACTGATAAAATTAGTTTGCAAATACAAGATGTAAAAGAAAATTGGGTTTCTGGTCATGTTGAATTTGTACATGATAATTCAAAAGAAATTCAATTTAATATTCCAAATGGTTTTAAATACAAATTATACGGTGATTATTTTTTCAATGCAAACGATAAAAAATCGCATATATTTTCCATAGGTTTCGATGCACGTCACTATCAAAAAGTGTTTAAAAATATTATTTGGGCAAATCGTGTAGCAGGTGCTTGGTCTTTTGGCGCACAGAAAATTTTATATTTTTTAGGTGGTGTTGATACTTGGATTAATCCAAAATATGATTATAACATTCCAGTTGCTACCAATCAAAATTATGGTTTACAAGCACCAGTTACCAATTTACGTGGCTTGCCACAAAATGTTAGAAATGGAAATAATTATTTACTATTGAATTCAGAATTACGTGTTCCAATTTTTTCATTAATAGCTAAAAAACCTTTAAAATCAGCATTCTTGCAAGATTTTCAATTAGTTGGTTTCTTTGACGCTGGTTTGGCTTACAACTTAGCTAATCCATTCAATAAAGATAATTCATTTAGTAAAGAAGTGGTAAATGACCCTCTCAAACAACCAATTGTTGTAACTGTAAATTACTATAGAAATCCATTTGTTTTTGGCACTGGTGCTGGTGTTCGAACAAATATTCTTGGTTATTTCTTTAGAGTTGATGCAGCTTGGGGCCACAATGGATTAGAGTTTGCAAAGAAACCAATGTGGCATATTTCTTTAAGTAAAGATTTTTAATTTTAACGAATGTCTAATTCTATTTTACTTCAAATTACCACTCAGTTTAATTCGGTTACAGCAGATGATTGGAGAGAAAAAATAAGTAAATTAAAAGGTGCTCCTTTTGAAAAATTGATTTCGCATACAGAAGATGAAATTGAAATTTTACCTTTTTATACAGCAGAAACGACTAAAGATTTCCGGCTCTTAATTCCTAAAAAACAAACTGAAAATTGGTTTGTTACAGAAAAAATTATCGTTAATGATTTTATTGCTGCTAATAAAAACAGTTTACATGCTCTACAAAATGGAGCTAATTGTATTTTATTTGATTTGCAAAACCAACCAATTACAAAAAGTGAGATTCACCAATTAATACAAGGTATTTTAATAAATATTGTTTCTGTTTTCTTTTATAATTTTGCTGAAGAAAATAAAATGGATTTAGAAGCTACTGTTCCTAATTCGTGTATTCAATCTATTAAAATTGAACAGCAAAAAAGTACGGTAAACGAATTAGTAGATGCCTTTAAAAATGGTGATTTTCAAAATTTCAATCCAATCTTTTTTCATTTTTATATTAGTCAGAATTATTTTCTGGAAATAGCAAAATTTCGCGCGTTTCGTTGGCTATGGCATCAGTTTGCAACTATAAATAATTTAACCAATAAAATTTTTATTATTGCAGAAACTGGAAACTCTAAGCGAAATGAATGGAATACACCAAATGAAATTTATACTAACATCTTACGAAATACTACAGAAAGTATGTCTGCAATTATTGGTGGTTGTGATTATTTAATTGTAAATAGCCATGATATAGCAACAGATAATTCAGTATTTGGTAATCGGATTGCTCGAAATGTACAGCATATTCTATACAATGAATCTTATTTTAATAATCTTATAGATATTGGAAAGGATAGTTATTACGTCGAATATTTAACGTTTCAGCTCGCTAAAAAGACATGGAATCGATTGGAATTACTATAATAGAAAAAATAGTTTCAGTTTTTTTCATTTTTTAGTTGCGCTTTTCCTAAATATTGTTTAATATTGAAATGCATAAAAACCCAATGCACAAAAAAACCTTATTGTCTCAAAATTTAGTGATTTTTTTTAAACGCTGTTTTTAGTAGTTTAAGATTTTTAATAGTATTGGTTTTTATGAAGAGTTCTTTTTTCATAGCTAGTTAAATTGAAAGGATTGAGCGATTCTTAATCCTTTCAATGTTTTTTCTCACAATTTTTTTTAGTTTTTTTCATAGTTTTTTTGGTAAAAAGAAAGGGTAAAGCATTTGCTTCACCCTTTCGCTATTTATAGAGTTTATATTTTTAATGTCTTAATGAAATAGTATAAGTTCTGCCATTATCTAAAGTAACAGTTGCTTCATCATCGCAATCACCATTTCCAAAATCAATTACACCATATCTTTCTCTTTGTCCGTAACGAATTATCTTTACAACACCAGCAGTAAATTGACGACAAGCTACTTTTCTGGTCAATGCAGTTTCAATGCTAACGTCATAAACAATTCCTTTTTTAGAAGTATGCGTACCTGTTCCTGTTACTTTATAAACATCATCCGAAAAATCGCGCGGCGTATTGCTTCCTTCTATCCATTCACGAGTTTTATCGTCTGTTGAACTAGTACTAAATCTGCCATCAGGAAATGTAACTTTTCTATCAGATACAATAGAATAGGTAAGATGTCCATTTGGATTTTCTCCATTATTAGTTACAGTTCTGTCGATATCTACTTTATTGTCATTGACAAAATAATCTTCTGAAGTAATATGAATTACAGTTCCAGCATTTCTGTATCTTCCAGTGTATGTAATTATGATTTTTCCTTTTCTAGTAACGCTGCTGTCTCTTCCAGGGCAGCCAGTTCCAAAATCAATCGTGATTTTTTTAGGTGATGATAATGAATCTTTGGTTACAATTGCGCAACCTAATAAATTTACTTCTTGAACTGTAGCTGACTGTCTTAAATCTATTTCACCGTTCATGTCTGCTTGGTCAGCCATGATTTGTAAATTATCATCTTCTACTTCAGCAACGTTAAAATTTTGCGCTGATGATGCTTCAGATTCATCATTTAACTTGTTTTTTTGACAAGCCGTAAATCCAAATGTCACTACTGCGATTATCAACAATAGTTTAGACGTTAAAATTAATTTATGCATGATTTTTTATTTAGTTGATACTTTGACGATTTTAAATTACAAAGGTTTAATTCAATTTAAGTTACTGCTAAAATTTAACAAAAAAATTGCTTTTTTATTGTAGTTCATTACTTATTCGAGATACTTCATCAGCCAACTGTTTCAAATAAGATGGTGTTGAATTGGGAAAGTTATCAAAAGTCCAGAAATAAGTTCTTCCTTTTAATAAAATTTGTACATAATAAATATTCTGATCAACAACGTTAATATCTACAAAAATTGTTCTATTTGATTTGGTTAAAGCAGTTGGTACTTTATTAAGTAAATCTTTAGCAATTTCAAAATCATCGGCTGGTAATTGTTTACTAAAATTGGATAATTCTTTATTCTGAAAAAATAACTTAGTGGTGTCTTCTAATAATTTTGTATCATCTAAATAATATACGAATCGACATGCATTAGCACAAAATCCGCCGAATGAACCAAAAATTATATAATCTGGATGCACATATTCATCTTTCTTACAAGAAAAAATAAAGAGCAAACAAATTACATATAAGATTCTATTTTTCATATTCAGATATTTATTTTCACTTTAACTCTCATTTTCACTACATCAATAATTTGGATTTTTATCAAACCGATATGCTAATTCTCTTATAGCATCACCAACTTGTTTTTCTAATAAATTCCTAAGAAAAAAACCGGTTTTTGGTATACGCGGTTCAAACTCTATGGTATAATCTAACCTTGATTTTCCATTTCCTAAATCAATAAAATGCATAGTACCAATATGGTTTTTTAATGGACTACCAAATGTTATTTTATACTCGATTAAAGTAGGTTCAATATATTTTGTAATGGTTTCTTGGAAAATTGTTGGAAATGCAATAATTATTCTTGACGAACCCAAACCATTTGCATTTCTTGAATCATTGCTGTCAGTTAATCTGCGTATAATTGCTGAATAGACTTCTGATAATCTATTATGATCACTAAAGAATGAAAAAACATTGTAGGCAGGTACATTATAATCTTGCAAAAAATGCAATTTTTCAACGTTTGAATTCAGTTGTAATAAATTCATTATTGATATCTTTTTGCCAATTTAGATAAACCACTTGCTATCGTTGATTTTATTGCGAACAAAATCAAACCATCTGCCAATGAAAATTTTGTTTCTATATCAATTGTGTAATGCAATGAGCATTTATTTTCGCCAAGCTTGGTAAATTCCAATCTTCCAATATGGTAGTTTACTGGCACATTATTGCTAATTTGATATTCTATTAAATGCGGTTTATCAAAAGTTATGATTGTCTCTTCTAAAATAGTAAGTGGCCCAATTCCAATACTGCGAACAGAATCTAAACCATTTACATCACTAGAATTAGAATCTTTAATACGTTTGATATTTGCCTTTAATAATGCACCAAAATTATTGTGATCACTTAAGTAGTTAAAAATTTCTTCAACTGGTGCGTTGAATTCCTGAGTCATGGAAACTGTTTGCATACGTAATAGTTTATATAAAAATACAATTTTAATTTAGATTTTCACATGTTGTCAAAAGACTTCAATTCGTCTGACAACTTAATTTTTAAAATAAATTAACTAACTTAGTCTATCAAAATGATATACTTTTGATTTACTCGAAAATTTTCTAAATAAATTCTAACTTTAAAATAAAAAAATATGGCACTACGATTAGGCGACGAAGCTCCGAACTTCACAGCAGAAACAACTCAAGGCAAAATTAATTTTCATGAATTTATTGGCGATCATTGGGTCGTTTTATTTTCGCATCCAGCAGATTTTACACCAGTTTGTACTACAGAATTAGGTTTTACAGCAAAGCTGAAAGATGAATTTGATAAACGTAATGTAAAAGCAATTGCTTTGAGTGTTGATGGAATTGAATCGCACATCGAATGGATAAAAGATATTGAAGAAACTCAGCACATCACGATGAATTTTCCAATTATTTCCGATCCAAATAAAGAAGTGGCAACGCTATATGACATGATGCATCCAAACGCATCCGAAAAATTTACGGTGCGTTCTGTGTTTATTATTGGGCCAGATAAAAAGATAAAACTCACCATAACTTATCCAGCTTCAACAGGTAGGAATTTTAATGAAATTTTGCGTGTGATAGATTCGTTGCAATTAACAGCAAATTATAGTGTGGCAACACCAGTAAACTGGCAAGATGGTGAAGATGTGGTGATTGCACCAGCTATTACAAATGAAGTGGCTGAAACCAAATTTCCAAAAGGTTTTAAAATTATAAAACCATATTTACGAACTACACCGCAACCGAATAAGTAATTTATAATCGTTACAATATATTTTACTATGGAAATTATCATCAACGATAAACTAAAATTGCGTGCGTGGAAAACAGAAGACAGACAGCAATTGCAACGCATTGCAAACAATCAACATGTTGCAAAATATTTGCGTGAACGATTTCCGAGTCCATACACAATGAATGATGCTGAAAGATGGATTTCATTGAACGAAATGGGTTTAGAGGAAACACATTTTTGCATCGAATATGATGGCATGGCTGCTGGTGGTATTGGAATCGATATACAATTAGATGTACATAAACAGACAGCTGAATTAGGTTATTGGTTAGGTGAAGATTTTTGGAATAAAGGAATTATTACTGAATGCATAAAAGTTGTAACACCTTATTTTATTAAGAAATTTCAATTGAAACGCATGTATGCAACTACTTTTTCTGAGAACACGTCATCATCAAAAGCATTGGAAAAAGCTGGTTTTGTGTTAGAAGGAATTTTGAAAAAACATGCTTTTAAAAACGGTATTGATTACGATGGAAATATGTATGCTTATACAGTTTGATTATTTTCAGCATTCAACCTTTCCAACTTTAAAATTTTATTTCTAAGCAATAATAATGGAATCATTCCAAACACACCGAAGCTGCAATCAATCAATCGCCAAATGAATGGAATGCCGCGAATCGGACCGCAAATAAATGCTAACGGAAAAACCATTAAGCACGCTAACATTGCCCATTCAACTACCCAAATATTTTTTATTGGATTTCGCAAAACGCCAATAAATGCTGAGCCGATGATGATATGTGCAAACGCCAGCCAATCGGTTCCATAAAAAATAAACGAGTAATTTTTTGATGTTTCATGAACACCTTTACTTACGAAAATTAAAAAGTTATAAATGCTTGGCAAATAATTTTGTAACCATAAACTATTTAAAAAATAAGAATCAAAAAGTTTAATTTCAGTTTCGATTGGAAAAGCAGTTACGCCACTTAAAATAATTCCAACCATAAAAATGATAGTCCAAATTTTTATTTGTTTTGCAAGTTGATTTTGCTCTGTTTTCATACTTTCAATATTTTCTGAAACAAAGTTACATCTAATAATAGCAACCAAAATAAAATTAACGCATTTTAGCATTTGATATTTCAACCAATAAAATGTAAATTACATTAAATTGCGATGATGCCAAAATCAACGATACTTCAAAAAATTGAATCACTAGATCCGAAAAAAGATGCTTGGGAAATTGTGCAGCTATCTGTGTTTTATGAGTTTCCATGGGATTTTAATCGTGCGTTAGAATTAGCTTTATACAAAACTTTTGCTGTTCCATCGATTGCAAAAATTTTACACAATTCTAAAGAATTTGAAAAACATGCACAAAAAAGATACGATGACACCGATTTAATTTTAAGCGAAATTATAGAAAACGGCTTGAATGAAAGAGGTTTGAACGTGATTGAACAACTCAACTGGATTCATGGAAATTATCCAATCAGCAACGATGATTATTTGTACGTCTTAAGTACTTTTGTTTTTGATAGTGTTGATTGGATTAATAAATACGGTTATAGAAAATTAGTAAAAAATGAAGAATTAGCAGGTTTCTATGTATGGAAAGAAATAGGAGAGAAGATGCAAATTAAAGATATTCCTGATACTATTGAAACATTCAAAAAATATCATGATGAATACGAAGCAACACATTTTCAATTTTCAGAAGCCAACGTAAAAGTAGCACGTGCCACCGAAGATTTGATGTTGAGTTGGTTTCTGCCTTCACAATTGTTTGATGTTGCTCGTCCATTTTTGCACGCAGTAATGCAACCACATTTATTAAAAGCGTTTCATTACGAGGAACCAAATACTGCGTTGCGAAAAATAACCACTGCTGCATTGCGTTTTCGAAGTTTTACTGCTAGTTTATTTCCGCGAGCAACACCGCTGTTACGAACAAAAGATATTAAACATACTACCTATAAAAACGGATATAATTTAGAAGACTTAGGTCCTGATAAATTAATGAAATCTGCAACTTGTCCATACCATAAAGTAATGGAAAAATTAAAAGCTATTCCGTAATTCTACTTTATTTTAACAAAAACCATTATTATTCAATAAATCCAAAATTTAACAGAAATTAAACAAACATTTGTATGTACAATAGTTATCTTTGCAACTAAATAAAAAATGATTATGACAAAACAATTCTTTTTAGCAATAACAATTGCCGCAACATTCACAGCTTGCAAAACAACACCAAAAGGTGACGAAGCAACAACAATAGATACTCAAACTGTTGCAACTACATATGGAAATGATTATTTAATAGATACCACTTCTTCTATTGGATTTACTGGAAACGGCGTTGGCAAAAACCATCCGGGAACATTTAAAGTTTCAGAAGGAAAAATTACAGTGGCTGACGGAAAAGTAAGCGCAGGAACTTTCACCATCAACATTGCAGGTATTACCTTAACTGAACCTGCAGAAATGATTCAAACAAAATTGAAAGGTCACTTATTAAGTCCTGATTTTTTTGATGCTGCAAAATATCCAACTGCAAAATTTGAGATTACGAAAGTAACAGAATATATATCTACGGGAACAGATAAATCAGTAGTTGCTGGTGCAAAAGCATTGGTAAGCGGAAATTTGACATTGAAAGACAGTACAAAAAATATTTCGTTTCCAGCAGCTATTACAGTAAGCGAAACAGAGATTTCTGCAAAAGCAAACTTCAATATCGACAGAACACAATGGGGCATGAGTTATGGCAACGACAAATCGTTGAAAGATAAATTTATTTCACCTGAAGTAAATATCGCGATCGATATCAATGCAAAAAAATAGATTATAAGTTGTAATAATCAAAGACGCTTCGCATTTGCAAAGCGTCTTTTTTTTATGTGTTACATCACTTACATTTTCCAAAGTTTTCAAAAGCTATGTTCGGCTAGTGTAATAAGCAGGTGCGCCATCAAATATAGGTGCGCCTTACTCCGGAGTATGAGTACCTTTAAATAATAAAAGTGTACGCTTGAAAATTAAACGTTGACGCTTGAAATATCAGTGTAAACACTTTAAATATAATAGGCAATATTTTAAGTATAAGTGTATACTATATAAATATAAAAACAAGCATTTGAAATATAAATGTTAACATTTACAATATAAATTTGTACACTTGAAAAGTAAGTGTTTACTGTTCAATAGTAAGTGTTGACGTTTAAATTTTAATAGTTTTTGATAATTTTATTCATATTTGACCGTTCTAATCATATAAAAAATAAAAATTATGACAGATATTACTTTTAACCTTGGTCAAATGCTAATTGAGTATTTCAAAAAACACAAACTAAACCGAAGTAAAGCGGCAAGGAAAATGGGTTTGAATCCACAACAATTATTTTATTATATGAAAAGATCGTCGATGGATTTTGATAAGCTGGTTGAATTCTCGCATGGCTTAAAACATAATTTTTTGTTGGATATGGCTGTGAAGATGCCTAAAAATTATACGAATAATCTAGAAAGCACTGCTGATGGAAATTTTCTTACAAAAGAAAAAGAACTAAAGGCTGCGTTGCAGGAACTAAGCGACCTGAAAGAACGATTAAAAATAATTGAAGCCGAAAATGTACTGTTATTAAAAGTGCTGAAAGTAGATAAAGCGTAAGACTACACCAATCCATTCACCGCGATCCAGGCCATTAAACCGCTGCCGATTTTTAAGCAGTTTTCATCCACATCAAAGGTTGGTGTATGTATCGGTGAAGTGATGCCTTTGCTAATGTTTCCTGTACCTAAGCGATAAAAACACGCCGGCACCAGTTGCGAGTAATAAGAGAAATCTTCTGCCGTCATGCGTGCAGGCATTTCTTCTACGTTTTCTTTTCCAAGATATTGTTGTGCTAAATCAAAAGCAGTTGCAGTAGTAGCTTCATCATTCTTTAAAAACGGGTAACCAACATCAATCAATACATCGCAAGTGCCGCCAAAACTTGCAGCAGTATTGTTGCAAATCGTTTTTATTTTTTCGTGTGCTTCGGCGCGCCATTTTTCATCAAAGGTTCTGAAAGTGCCTTCTAAACGAACTTCATCAGGAATAATATTCGTGGCGCCATTCGCAATAAATTTACCAATACTCAGCACACTTGGCAATGTAGGATTCGCATTTCTGCTTACCACACTTTGCAAGGCAATCACCAAATGCGAAGCAATTAAAATCGGATCAATTGCTAAATGTGGCACGGCTCCGTGACCGCCTTTACCTTTCACGGTAATATAAATTTCATCGCAGCTTGCCATCGCAATACCAGCTTTGAAAGCTACTTTGCATGTTTCCAGTTGAGGCAACACATGCTGTCCGAAAATAGTTTCCACTTTCGGATTTTCAAGCACACCATCTTTTATCATTATAGATGCACCACCAGGTAATTTTTCTTCTGCAGGTTGAAAAATTAATTTGATTGTACCTTCAAAACTATCTTTTAGTTCATTTAAAATTTTTGCAGCACCAAGCAACGAAGTGGTATGTACATCATGACCGCAGGCATGCATCACACCTTTGTTTTGCGAAACATATGATGTTGTATTTTTTTCTTCAATGGGCAAGGCATCCATATCGGCACGCAATGCAATTATTTTTTTTGTTGGATTCTTTCCTTTGATCAAACCAACCACACCATGACCGCCAATATTTGTTGAATGTTCAATACCATATTCTGTTAATTTTTCAGCAATAAATTTTGACGTTTCTACTTCTTCATAACTCAGTTCAGGATGCGCGTGCAAATGCCTGCGAATAGCTACTAAATCTTCATAATAAGTATCTGCTAAATTTTTTATTTTATCTTTTAATTCCATAATTCCGTAAATTTGTACTTTGATATAAATTACAAGTGAATAAAAATAATCATTTTCAAATTAACACATCTTCAAATTTTCAAATCGCATTATGAATAATTTCGATTTAATAGTAATAGGTTCCGGTCCTGGCGGTTATGTAGCTGCTATTCGCGCATCACAATTAGGCATGAAAGTAGCGATTGTAGAAAAGGAAAATTTAGGCGGCATCTGTTTAAATTGGGGTTGCATTCCGACAAAAGCATTATTGAAATCCGCACAGGTATTTGATTATTTAAATCATGCAAGTGATTATGGAATTACGGTAAATGAAGTAAAGCATGATTTTTCAGCCATTGTAAAACGCAGCAGAAATGTGGCTGAAGGCATGAGCAAAGGTGTTCAGTTTCTGATGAAAAAAAATAATATAGAAGTTATTTATGGTTATGGTAAAGTATTGCCAGGCAGACGCATTGAAGTAACACAAAACGAAGGTGGTATTAAAATTCTGAAAGCGAATAATATTATACTGGCTACAGGTGGTCGCGCTAAACAATTGTTTTCATTGCCTATCGATGGTAAAAAAATTATCGATTATCGCAAAGCGATGTCCCTGGAAACGCAGCCGAAAACTATGGTGATTGTTGGTGCCGGAGCGATAGGTGTGGAGTTCGCCTACTTCTATCAAACCTTAGGAACGCAAGTGACTTTGATAGAATTTATGGACACAATCTTGCCTGTTGAAGACAAAGAAATTGGAAAATTAGTAGAAAAAATTTATACTAAAAAAGGCATGCAGGTTTTGACTTCATCGAAAGTGTTGAATGCAAAAATGGAAAAGGATAAAGTGCTGTTGTATGTAAACACGCCAAAAGGCGAACTGAATATTGAAGCCGATGTAGTGCTGAGTGCAGCCGGTGTTTCTACTAATATAGAAAATATTGGGTTGGAATTATGTGGTATAAAAACAGAAAATGATAAGGTAAAAGTCAATGAATTTTATCAGACGAATGTTGATGGTGTGTATGCGATCGGTGATATTGTGAAAGGTCAGGCGTTGGCACATGTAGCAAGTGCTGAAGGTATTATTGCCGTAGAACATATGGCAGGACATCATCCGCAGCCATTGAATTATGATAATATTCCTAGCTGCACATACTGTTCACCTGAAGTAGCAAGCGTTGGTATCACCGAACAAAAAGCAAAAGAAAAAGGTCTGAATATTTTGGTTGGAAAATTTCCGTTTTCGGCAAGCGGAAAAGCCAAAGCAGCTGGAAAATCTGATGGTTTCGTGAAATTGATTATCGATAAAAAGTATGGTGAAATATTAGGTGCGCATTTCGTTGGCGAAAATGTTACCGAAATGATTGCCGAAATAATTGTTGCACGAAATTTAGAAACCACAGGAATGCAAA
Source organism: uncultured Saprospirales bacterium (assembly GCA_938008535.1). GTDB lineage: Bacteria > Bacteroidota > Bacteroidia > Chitinophagales > JADIYW01 > JADJSS01. Next base: position 13,220 of record CALLKF010000123.1, read on the forward strand.
TCTTAAAATCAGTGCATCCACATCCAACCATGAGTGAAGCCATTATGGAAGCTGCTGCTGCTGCGTATGGCGAAGTGATTCATTTATAGTTATAATAGACCATGTCAAAGAAATATATTGAAGACGAAACATTTGAACGTATTGATTTTTCAGAAAATACTTTGGAAAAAGCAGACTATGAAAAATGTATGTTTGTTAATTGTAATTTTTCTACCTGTGATTTGTCGAGTTTAAACTTTATTGAATGTGTCTTCTTAGAGTGCAATTTAAGTTTGGCAAGCATTTCACAAACATCATTTAAAGATGTACAATTTAAAAATTGCAAATTATTAGGTTTGCATTTTGATATGTGTAATGCATTTTTATTCGTGGTTAGCTTTGATAACTGTATGCTCAATCTTTCTTCTTTTTACAAGTTGAAATTAAAGAAAACTAAATTTAAAAATTGCAGTCTGCACGAAGTTGATTTTTCTGCCACAGATTTAACTGAAGCTGTATTTGAGCAATGTGATTTACTTGGTGCAATTTTTCAGAATTCCATATTAGAAAAAACAGATTTCAGAACTGCTTTTAATTTTTCATTTGATCCAGAACTAAATATAATGAAAAAGGCAAAATTCTCTTTGCAAGGAATTGCAGGGTTATTACACAAATATCAAATTGAAATAGAAAACTAAGTTAGGTGATTCATCATAAAAAAACCTTGACCAATAAATTGATCAAGGTAAAAAAAACAGAATGGAGTATGTATGGTTTTTGTGAACGAGATTTATTTCATGTCACTTTTTTAATTTTTTATAAGTCAATTCTTAAGCTTTGGTAAGATTCACCATGTTGTGTAATATCTAAACCTAATTCTTCTTCTTCGGTTGTTACACGCATTGGTTCAATTTTATTAGTAATAAAATATAGTGCATAAGAACCCAAAAATGCAAATACAGCAATACCTACCAAGCCAATCATATGATGTGTGAAAGTTGTAAACTTACCATAAGCCAGGCCCCAGCTGTCAGGTCCCAGACCTGTTCCGTAATCAGCGGCAAAAATACCAGTCATAATCATACCAACCATACCACCAACACCGTGGCAAGGAAATACATCTAAGGTGTCATCTAGAGTAGATTTATTTTTGAAATGAACCGCAATATTACTGCATACTGCAGCAATTGCACCAATTGCAATACTCTCTCCAACATTTACGAAGCCGCATGCAGGTGTGATTGCAACCAAACCTACAACAGCACCTATACAAGCTCCAATAGAAGATACTTTATGACCACGCATAGCATCCATTAAAACCCAAGCAACCATGGCAGCCGCAGCTGCAGTATTGGTAGTTGCAAAAGCATTAACAGCTTTTGTATTTACACCTAAAGCAGATCCTGCATTAAAGCCAAACCAACCAAACCAAAGTAAACCAGTTCCGATAATTACATAAGGTACATTTGCAAACTCATGTGTGCGTTCGCTTTCCGTTCTTGGACCCATGAATAATGCGCCAGCTAATGCTGCAAAACCTGCACTCATGTGAACGACTGTTCCACCAGCAAAATCTAAAATCCCATAATTAAATAGAATTCCTTTTGGATGCCAAGTCATGTGGCAAATTGGTGCATAAATAAAAACAAAGAATAAAAATATAAAAATTAAGTAGCCGGAAAATTTTACACGTTGTGCAAATGAACCAGTAATTAAAGCTGGTGTTATAATGGCAAATTTTAATTGAAACATTGCAAAAATAATTAATGGTAATCCAGCCATTGATGGAGCAACGCCAAATAATTCCATTTTGTCTGTTGCAGCATGAAGAGTAACATTTTTAAACATAAAGAATGTCATTGGATTTCCAATAATTCCACCTATGTCGTCGCCAAAGCATAAGCTAAAGCCAAAAGCTACCCAAATTACGCTCATAAAACCTAAGCAAATTACACTTTGAAAAACGGTAGAAATGATATTCTTTTTATTAGCCATACCACCATAAAAGAAACCTAATGCAGGTGTCATTATTAATACAAGAGCTGATGCAATTAACATCCAAGCGGTATCACTTGCATTAAAACCACCAGCACTATTTCCGGTAAGGACTTGTCCTGGATTAAAAGCTCCTGCTATTACCAATCCTAAGAAGATAATTGCTGGAAGTAAATACTGTTTGCGCATTGCCATAATTCGTAATTTTTAAGTGTTAATAATCGATAATGCTAAGTAAAGAAAATATTTTTAATAAATTTTCTATAAAACACTATAATAATCTTAATTTAACGAAAAATAGTACACATATTTTTTATTAACAAGTAATAAAAAATAAAAAAATGGTGATTATGCTTGATAATCAAACGGTTGGTTTTATTTAACTAGAAATGATTTTTTTGTGATTTACTTAATATCCTAATACTTTTAACATCGATTCAGCGTTTTGCTCTTGCGAAAACACTTCGTAGGTTAGTTTTCCATTAGTGTCTTTATCAATAATTACATTTTTTGGCGATGGAATTAAGCAATGTTTCGTTCCACCATAACCACTCAACGAATCTTGATAGGCGCCTGTATGAAAAAATCCGATGTATAATTTTTGTTCGCCAATAATTTTTGGCATATATACTTGGTTGATATCTACTTCTGAGTTGTAGTAATCACTTACGTCGCAGCTTAAGCCACCAATAATCGTTCGTTGATACGCTTGATTCCAATTGTTAATTGGCAACAAAATAAATCGCTGATTCATGCCCCAAATATCTGGTATGGTTGTCATCAACGAACCATTGATCATGTACCAAAGTTCGCTGTCGTTTTGTTTTTTCTGGCCAATTACTTCAAAAATAGTGCAACCACTTTCGCCAACCGTGAAGTTGCCAAATTCTGTGTAAATATTTGGATGATCGATTTCTGCTTCGTCGCAAAAGTTTTTAATTTTTGTAACAATTTCTTCTACTAAATAAGCATAATCATATTTTGAACCTAATGAATAACGAATTGGCATTCCACCACCAATATTTAAGCTATTCAATTCCGGACAAACTTGTTTCAATTCCACATACATTTGCAAGCACTTATTCAACTCGCTCCAATAATACGCTGAATCTTTAATTCCAGAATCAATAAAAAAGTGCAACATGCGCAACTTTACATTCGCTTTCGGTTTTATTTTTTCTATATAAAATGGAATAACATCGCGTTGTCTAATTCCTAAACGAGATGTATAAAATTGATATTTTGGTGATTCTTCAGCAGCAATACGTAATCCAATATTCATTTCTTCTGAAAAAGATTGATAGGCTTCAAATTCTTCCATATTGTCCAAAACTGGTGTAACATGATTAAAACCATCTTTGATTAATGAGATAATTGAATCGGTATAAATTTTTGGTTTAAAGCCGTTGCAAATAATTCGTATTTTTTTATCTACTTTTTCTTTTTGATGTAGCGAACGAATCAAATCAATATCATACGCACTGGATGTTTCTAATTGAGCATTGTTTTTTAACACTTCATTCAATACATGCGAAAAGTGATTGCTTTTGGTGCAATAACAATAATAATAATGACCATTATAACCAACGCTTTCAAATGCTTCTTGAAACCAACGACGCGCGCGATTGATATTGTCACCAATTTTTGGCAAATAAGTAATTTTTAACGGCGCACCATGTTCTTCAATTACATGTTTTAAATCTATTTTATGAAAACGAAGCCAGTTTTCTTCTACATCAAAACCATCTTGCGGAAAATAATACGTTTGCTCAATTAAGTCGATATAACGGTCTCTCATTTTTTAATTAAAGATTTAATGAATTGTTGAATTATAGAATCAGCAACAAATGTAATAACTTTGCACGGAAAAATAGTTATTTAATTAAGTGAACTTTCTTACGACTCACGACTTTTGACACATGACTTATGAATATCTTTCAAGAAATACAAACACAAGTACAACAAGCATTTCCAGCATTATTTGGAAGCGAAGTTGAATTGAATAAAATCACCATTAACGAAACGCCAAAAGATTTTATTGGTGATATTACTTTAGTGGTTTTTCCATTACTAAAACTCACGAAAAAAAATCCTGAAGAATCGGCAAAAACCATTGGTGAATTTTTGGTGAACAATAATAAAAATATCACAGCATACAATATCATCAAAGGATTTTTGAATATAGAAATTTATAATGATTATTGGATAAACTATGTTTTGAATCAAGAATCAGGAATCTTAAATCCGAAATCTGAAACCGTACTAATAGAATATGCATCACCAAATACCAACAAACCAATTCATTTAGGGCATGTGCGAAATAATGTATTAGGTTATGCGTTGGCTGGCATTTACAAAGCAAATGGTTACAACGTTATCAAAGCAAATTTAACCAACGACAGAGGCATTCATATTTGTAAAAGTATGGTTGCCTGGCAACAATTTGGCAATGGCGAAACACCAGAAAACACTACTGATTTAAAGTGCAGGAAAGGTGATCATTTGGTTGGGAAATATTATGTAGAATTTGACAAACATTACAAACAGCAAATTGCTGATTTAATAGAACAAGGAAAAACAAAAGAAGAAGCCGAAAAGCAAGCACCCATTTTGTTGGCAGCACAAGAAATGCTATTGAAATGGGAAAATGGCGATGAAGAAACCATTGCACTTTGGAAAAAAATGAATGCTTGGGTTTACGCTGGTTTTGATATTACTTATAAAAATTTAGGTGTTGATTTTGATAAATTTTATTACGAATCAAATACCTATTTATTAGGAAAAAATAGTGTAGAAGATGGTTTGCAAAAAGGTGTGTTTTTCAAGAAAGAAGATGGCAGCGTTTGGATTGATTTAACAGAAGATGGCTTAGACCAGAAGTTGGTGCTGCGTGCTGATGGAACTTCGGTTTATATAACACAAGATATTGGCACGGCTGATTTGAAATACGACGATTTTAAAATGGATCAATCCATTTATGTAGTAGGAAATGAGCAAGATTATCATTTTAAAGTGTTGAAATTAATCATGCAAAAACTCGGCAGACCTTACGCTGATGGCATTCATCATTTTTCGTATGGTATGGTTGATTTGCCAAGTGGCAAAATGAAATCGCGTGAAGGAACGGTGGTTGATGCTGATGATTTGATTGCTGATATGATCAATATTGCTAAAGAGCAAACCGAAGCACTTGGGAAAATTGATGATTTTACAGAAGATGAAAAAACTGCTTTATTCAGAACTATTGGTTTAGGTGCGTTGAAATTTTTCTTATTGCGTGTTGATCCTAAAAAAAGAATTTTATTTGATCCGAAAGAAAGTATCGATTTGCATGGTTTTACTGGACCTTTCGTGCAATATACGTATGCAAGAACAAGAAGTATTTTGCGAAAAGCTGAAAATATAATTTCTCACGACTCACAATTTATGACTCAAGACTATCAATTGCATGCTTCAGAAAAAGAACTTATCAAAGTATTATACAAGTACTCAATTGTCTTAGAAGAGAGTTGCAAAGAAATGAATCCAGCAAAATTAATTGACTATTCGTACGAAGTCGCGAAAACTTATAATAAATTTTACAATGATTGTCCTATCTTAGTCGCTGAAACGGAAGAGCAAAAAAAAATCCGCTTGCATCTGACTCAACAAACAGGAAGCACTATAAAAAAATGTTTTGCTATAGTTGGAATTGATGTGCCAGAAAGAATGTAGAAAAAGTAGTAAGTAATTAGTGGTAAGTAAAAAGTTTTTATTACTACATAAATTATTACTTGCAATCTTTCACCGAAGAAATTTAGTATCAAAAAAATAAAATTTTATAAAACTTACCACTTATAACTAAAATATGGAATTATATCTAAAAAAAGTACGAAACAAAGGAAGAGCAGTTTTCTGCACAGTTGATTTAAATGAAGGCGACATTATCGAAGTATGTCCTGTTATTCTTTTAACACCTCAAGACTGCAAACTATTAGACAAAACTACGCTTTATCACTACTATTTTCAATGGGGAAATGATGGCAAAAGCGGTGGTATGGTTTTAGGTTATGGTCCAATGTATAATCACTCATACAATCCAAATGCTGTGTATGAAGCATTTTATGAAAAGATGATTTGGCGAATAAAAGCACGCCGACATATTCCTGCAAATACAGAAATTACCATCAATTATAATTTCTATCCAGAAGAACAAACACCAGTTTGGTTTGATAAAGTTGGTTTAGCAAAACAAGCTGCAGAAGAAGCAAAAGAAAAGGCAGCGAAAGCAGCTAAGAAAGCTACTAAGAAATAAATTTTTGAATATAATGAAAAGCGAATGCAGTATTGTATTCGCTTTTTTTGTAAGTTGTCTAGTTGCTTGAGTTTTTAATATTTCTATTTACAATTTAGGAACACTTAATAGCGCCAATTATTCTTGATTTTTTTTAATAGCTGAAATAGCATTATTTTCACTATCTATTCAAATTCACACATTATTATTTTTGTATCTTGCGTAAGTGAAAAATGTTTACTTTCTATGTCTACTTTTGATTTCTGTAACGCTTCATGGTTACGGTCAAAATAGATTTATTCTTAAAGGTAAAATTACGGAGCAAAAATCTAGTGCTGTTATTGCTTATGCTAACTTATTCGATTCTATTCAAAATATTTATGCTGCTACTGATTCCAATGGTCATTTTGAAATTCAATTAAATGAAGGAAAGTATTCTTTTGAAATTTCTAGTGTTGGTTATCAAACTATTTTTAAAGAAATCAATCTTATAAAAAATACGGAATTAAAAATAGAATTGAAACAAGATATTCAATTGGATGAAATTGTTGTAAGTTCTGATAAAATCAATAAAACAGCACAAAACAATTCATCAGGTATGACTACTTTATCAAGTATGAGTGTTGAACGTTTGCCTGCTTTTCTTGGCGAAAAAGATATTATGAAAGCAGTATTGCTTACACCAGGCATTCAAAGCGGACAAGAAGGTGCGCGCGGCATTTTTGTTCGTGGAGGCAGTCCAGACCAAAATCTGGTTTTATTTCATCATGCGCCAATTTACAATGTTGCGCATATCTACAATTTTTTATCCGTGTTTACTTTAGAATCTATCAGTAAAATGGATATTCACAAGTCGTATATTCCAGTTCAATTTGGTGGTCGGCTTTCTGCGGTGTTAGATATTGAACCTAATTTTGGGAACACAGATTCGTGGAAAGGTGATTATAGCATCAGTTTTATCACACAAAAATTTCATATCGAAGGTCCAATTAAAAAAAATAAAACATCTTTTAATTTTAGTATTCGCGATTGCCATGCAGGTTTGTTTTTATATCCATTATCTAAGAAACAATATAAAAGCGCCTCTGGAAATGAAGGCAGTATTGCTTATTATTTTTTTGATATGAACTCTGCCATTAAACATCAAGTAAATGAGAAAAATACGTTTTCTTGGAGCTTTTATGTTGGACAAGATTTTTACAATTTCACAGAATTAAAAGTAACGAATACCACTAAAAAAACAGAAAAAAGAAGCACTGATAAAAGATTAAAATGGATGAATGCTGTAAACACATTAGAATGGAATACTAAATTCAAAAAACTCAATATTTCTAATTTTTATAATTTTAGCTGGTATCAATTGAATCCAAAACAATATTTAGGTTTAGAACAAATTAAGCAACCATCAGGAGATAAAACCAATACATCTACCGATTATTTTACGAAGTCGCGAATAATGGAACATGGTTGGCAAACAAATATTGAACATACAATTAATAAAATGCATCTATTAAATTATGGTTTTAAAATTTCAGACCGTAATTTTTTAATAAATAAAGTAAATTATACAGTTCGAGATACTTTAGGAAATGTAGTAGATGAGAAAGAATTTAAAAATCCAACAGTGAACGCTATTGATTTTTATGTGTATGCTGATTATTTATTTACATGGAAAGACAAACTAGAATTAAAAGGTGGTCTGCAATTGTTTACCTACACTGCATCCAAAAAAGCTTTTTTTTATGCTTTGCCTCGTGCTGAAATTATCTATCATCCAATTGTAGGAATGAGTATGCGTGCATCTGCTGGATATAGTGTGCAACCATTGCATTTACTGACCAATAATACTGGTGATATTCAAAACGATGTTTGGGTGCCAGCTACCAAAAACATTGCGCCAGAAACGGCGTGGCAAGTTTCTGGTGGTGTGCAATACGATCATCCAAAAGGTTACTCGGCAAGCATTGATGGCTACTACAAAAAAATGGATCATCTGACTGATTATAAATTCGGTACTACTTTTTTATCTGATAGAATTCCATGGGAAACTCAAATGATAAATACAGGTAAAGGTGAAGCATATGGATTAGAAGTATTTTTTGCTAAAACAAAAGGACAGTTTACTGCTTGGTGCAAATATAATTTAGGTTGGAGCACACGTCAGTTTCCAGAATTAAATCAAGGGAAACCATTTTTTTATAAATACGACAGACGACATGATGTTTCATTTGTGTTGCAATATAAACTAAAAAAACATTTCGATTTTTCTATAGCTTGGACCTATGGCACTGGCTGGAGAATGACAACACCAACCTCTTCTTATGCAAGCGATTTAACTATTGTCAGTTATGACCAAGCTAATATTCCATTGGTTGGTACACAAGCTATGATTACGAATTGGAATGAAAGAAATAATTATATTTTACCTGCATATCACCATTTAGACATTGGAATGAATTATACAAAAGATGCGAAACGAGTGCAACATATATTAAATGTAAGTGTTTACAATGTGTACAATAATTTTAATATTTTCACCGTTTATCAAGATGGTGATACAGACATAAACGGCAATAAATATAAAAAATATGTGAAGTTGAGTATCTTTCCAATTCTTCCATCTATCGGTTATTCGGTAAAGTTTCAATTAAAAAAAGATAAAAATCAACCAACAGAAAAATGAGATGTATTCAGAATTATAGATTTATTTTTTATTCAGGTATATTGCTTGCCTTTAGTATCATTTCTTGCCAGAAAGAAATTAAATTTACGAGTAGTTATGCACCTATTAAACAAGTAATCAATTGCAATTTTACACCAGATAATAGCTTAAATGTAAACATAAGCAAAAGCAAAACTCCAAATGATTTTAATTCCGTAGAATTCTTAAATGACTGTAAAGTAGATTTATATGAGAATAATATTTTTCTTGAAACTATGCGTTATAAATTAAAAGATACTTTGTCAGGTTTAGGTTGGTATGTTTCAACTTATAAATTAAAGCCAGCAAAATTATATAAAATTATTTCTGAACATCCAACTTTAGGTATTGCTTCTGCAGAAGAGTTTTTACCATCTCGACCACTTTTTACTGCAAATTTATTACAACACGCAGACTCAATAAATCCTACCAGATCTGGTAAATTCTCAATTACATTTTCAGATAGCAGCCAATTTAAAAACTACTATTTTATTGGTGTTTATTATAAAATTTTAAAACCTATTGTAGATACGCTTGGCGATACTACCTACAAAGTTGACTATAATTTTAATATAGTTTCCGTTTCAAATGATGCTCCAAATCCTGCAAATTTTAATCGCACTTTTTTTACAGATGACAATTTCGAAGGACAAACTAAAACGATGATTTTTGATTTTAATAGTTTGTACAATACAACCTATAAAAGTATCGAGATGATTATTGAATTTTCAAATATTGGATATAATTTTTATAGCTGGACTACGCAACAGATAAAACCACCATCCAATAATTTAAATGAAGGAGCCGATGAACCATTTAATTTAGTGAGTAATATAAAAAATGGATATGGTCATTTCTCTTCGTTTAGCAGCAGTTTTGTTACATTTAAATTGCGCTAGATTTATTAGCTGTATTATTATAAAATAATTTCGCTACTAGTACAAATAATATTTCAATGCAAATATTTCCATTAACGAATTATTTCCTATAATTGAGCATGTTGTACGCAATGAATTAAAACTAGTTTCATAGATGATTGAGTTACTAAATTTTATAAGTTTTTAATAATATAGTGTCTGGTTATAAATTATGTAAAAGTTTCAATACTATGCATTTCTAATTTTCATTCAAAATTATAAACTCTAAAAAACAGCAACTAAAATGAAACGAATGATAAATATTTTCTTGATACTATTCATCTCAATTATAAATCTAAATTGTAGCTTTCAGAAAAGAGTTGCATTTAAACACAAAGTAATCTACAATTCAACAGATTTGATCATCACTCAGACTGCAAATAATTCATTCATACAACATATAAACAAACCAATGATTTTGGAAATGTTCCGTGTAATGGACTCATCGTGAGAAACAGCGACGAAACAATTGTATTCGATACACCAACCAATAATAAAAGCGCTGAAGTTTTAATAAGATGGATAAAAGAATCGCTTCATTGTAAAATAAACGCAATTATTCCAACTCATTTTCACGACGATTGTCTTGGTGGTCTGAAAGCATTTGATGACAATAATATTTCTTCATATGCTTATTTTAAGACAATAGAATTTGCTAAAGCAAATAATTATGTTGTTCCAAAGAATAGTTTTAATGATTCACTTGTTTTAAAAGTTGGTGATGAAGATATTATTGTAAAATTCTTTGGCGAAGGTCACACAAAGGAAAATGTAGTTGCTTATTTTTCTTTTGATAAAGTATTATTTGGTGGTTGTTTAATTAAAGAATTAAATGCAAGTAAAGGTTATTTAGCAGATGCAAATATTTCAGCATGGTCAAATACAGTGGAGAATGTTAAAAAGGAATATCCAAATGTGAAAATTGTTGTTCCTGGTCACGGTGCATTTGGTAATAAGAAGTTACTTGATTATACAATAAAATTGTTCAAGAATCAGTAAATGTTTAATTTTAGATGATGATTGTTTTTCTAATCAATTCCTAAAATGCAGCAAATAAATCACACCAACGCTTCAAACAATACCTCGATTGGATGTTTGGCTAGCTTCTTTGTACCATCTTTTATTTGATGACGGCAACTGGTTCCTGGTGCAGCAATAATGACATCTTCATTAGCGTTGCGCACTGCAGGAAATAAAACCAACTCACCAACTTGCATCGATACATCAAAATGTTCTTTCTCATAACCAAAACTACCAGCCATACCACAGCAACCACTTGGTATATTTTCCACATGATAATTAATCGGCAAACTCATCAGTTGTATAGAAGTATCAATGGTTGACAACGCTTTTTGATGGCAATGTCCGTGTAGTTTTATTTGTTTCGTTGCAGTAGTAAATTGCGATGCTGTAATGTTTCCTTTTTGAATTTCTTTTGCAATAAATTCATCAATAATTAAACAATTTTCACCGAGTTTTTTAGCGTTTTCTTTTTCTGATTTATCTACTAATCTTGGATATTCATCTCTGAATGATAAAATGGCAGATGGTTCAATTCCAATCAATGGTGTGTCGGCATTAATGTATGATTTCAGCATCGCAACATTTTGCTTAGCTAGCTTCTGTGCTTCAACAATCAATCCTTTTGATAAGTGCGCTCTACCACTATCTACATGTTCTAAATATTCTACTTGATAGTTTAATTTTGCCAATAATTTTAATGCTTTAATACCAATTTCTACATCATTAAAATTCGTAAATTCATCAAAAAAGAAATAGACTTTTCCTTTGCGTTCACCACTAATTTCTAATGCTGTTTTGTTTTTTTGATACCAACTCAACAACGTTACTTTATAGTATAATGGCATCGAACGTTGCGGTGCAATTTTCAAAAATTTCTTTAAAATTTTCGATGTGTATTTGTTCGATAAACTAAAGTTACTTAGTCGCGGAAACAACATCGCTAATTTGCTGAGTTTGCCAATGTTTGCAATTGCTTTGGTGCGCAACGGTACACCATTTTCTTTATAATATTGATGTAAAAATTCTGCTTTTAATGTTGGAATATCCACGTTTGATGGACATTCAGATACGCAACCTTTGCAACTCAAACACAAATCCATCACTTCATAAATTTCCTGATGATTAAATGCATTTGGTTGTGTAGAATTGGATAAAAAATCTCTTAAAATATTGGCACGCGCACGTGTAGTATCTTTTTCATTTCGCGTTGCCATATACGATGGACACATGGTGCCACCACTTCCTGGCAATTTTCTGCAATCACCGCTACCGTTACATTTTTCAGCAGCGCGCAAAATACCATCGTCTTTATCAAAATTAAAAACTGTATCAAATTGTTTTGTTTCCTGATTTTCTTCGTAACGCAAAAACGTATCCATTGGTGGTGTGTCCACAATTTTTCCAGGATTGAAAATATTGTTTGGATCGAATGTGTATTTTAATTTTCGTAATAATTGATAATTTTTCTCACCAACCATCAATGGAATAAATTCGCCACGCACACGACCATCGCCATGTTCACCACTGAGTGAACCATTATATTTCTTTACCAGTTCAGCTGTTTCCGTTGCAATGGTTCTGAATAAAATCCGATCGTCTTTTTTCTTTAAATCTAATATTGGTCGCAAGTGTATTTCGCCAGCACCAGCATGTGCATAATAAACAGACTGTTGTTTGTGCTTATTCATCATGTCGGTAAATTCACCAATATATGCTGGTAAATCTTCTACAGTAACAGCCGTATCTTCTATAACGGCTACAGCTTTGCGATCTCCAGGAATATTTGCTAATAAACCTAATCCAGCTTTACGCAAATTCCATATTTTATTGATATCATTACCAAATAAATTAGGAAAATGATAACCAATATTTTGTTGGACAAAAGCTATTTCTAATGCTTTTGCTTTTTCAGTAATTTCTTCTTTTGTTGCTGCATGAAATTCTATACATAAAATAGCAGCAGGATCACCTTTAATAAAAAACCTATTTTTATTTTGTTCGATATTTGATTTGGTGCAATCTAAAATAATTTTATCAATCAGTTCGCAAGCAGTTGGTTGGTGTTGCATGGCAATTACTGTAGCACGCAAACTTTCTTCCAAGGTGTTAAAATGTACTGCAATAACTACTTTTTCCTTTGGTGGAATTGGAACTAGATTTAATTTTATTTCTGTGATAAATGCTAAGGTACCTTCGCTTCCACAAATTAATTCAGATAAATTAAACGGTTTCCCATCAATTTTAAATGGTGCATGATGTAATAATTCATCAATGGCGTAGCCAGTATTTCTTCTGTGTATTTTTTGATTTGGAAATTGTTCTAGAATTTCTTTTTGTGTTTCTGAATTGGATAGTTCTTCTTGTAAAAATTTATAAATAATACCTTCTGTGTTATTTTGTTTTATTTTATTTATAAATTCTGTTGCTGTTAAATCTTTAAAAACAACTTCAGAACCATCGCTTAGAAAACCAGTTAATTCTAAAACGTGATGACGTGTGGTGCCATAGACAATTGAGTTGGTTCCACACGAATTATTGCCAACCATTCCACCAATCATAGCACGATTTGCTGTTGATGTTTCTGGTGCAAAAAATAAATCAACCGATTTTAATTGACGATTTAATTCATCGCGTACGACACCTGGTTGAACGATGCAATATTTTTCTTCTTTATTGATTTCAATAATTTCTGTAAAATATTTTGATATGTCTACTACAATACCGTTGCCAACAACTTGACCACCAAGCGAAGTACCTGCAGCACGAGGAATGATTGCAATCTTGTTATTATTTGCAAATTGAATTATGGTTTGAATATCTTTTTTATTTTTTGGATAACAAACAGCTATAGGATATTCTTTATAAACAGATGCATCGGTTGCATACAATTTACGCATCATTTCATCATAAAATAATTCGCCTTCGAGTGAAGCTGACAATTGTTGTAAAATTGATTGGTTGATAGTTTCGTTCATATTATAAAGAAGAGCAACATTTTACATTGTTCAGCATAAATTTACAAAATGAAAAAATGAATGAATAAATTTAGTGTGTTATCTGTAAATAAATAACAGTTTAGAAATAAAAAAGCCATCTTATTGCTTAGACGGCTTTCAATTAAAACAAATTGTAGTTTAGTTCTATTTTTTAGTAATTACTTGATTGTCAATATTTTCAAAATTTGAAATAAAATAAGCATAATCTATCTCATTTGTTTTGCCATATTCTTCAAGAATAATTTTCCCATCTTTTTCTTTCCAAGTTCCATCTAATTCATAGTTTTTTACTCTGAAATAGTCTTTAGCAGAAAGTGGAATTACTTTAACGTATTGGTGAAACGTTCCATCGTCATTTAAAGAAAGAAAGAAAATTTTTTTAGCAATACCATCTTCTGGTGAAAATTTTGTTTGATCTTGTTCGTATTTCCAAATACTTCTGATGGTTGATTTTGCCGTAATTTTATCGTCTGAATAACCATTAATGTGGATGGAAATGAGAATAAAGAGAAGAAATAATATTTTGTAGATTTTTTTCATAGTATGTTTTGTCTAAATCAATAACAAATTCTTTGATGAAATGATTCCATTTAATGGCAATAAATCAAAGAATTTGTTAGGGTATTTTTTTATGATCTAGCTTTAGAGTCTACTAAAAAGCCGTAAACAACAGATAAAAATGAAGAAACGTAAACAACTCTGTTGATGATGTAAATATAGACCAACATATTAGATGCAAAATAGATATTTAGTAAGTGGTAGGTTTCTTTGATTAAACGGTTGCTTTGGCTTTATAAGTGGTAAAATTGTGTTTTTTGTTGATGTAGGTCAAAGAAAATGAAACTTATTGAAATCTCTTAAAAACTACTTGTTTATGGTTACAAAAGAAAATATTCAAAATAAAAAAGGTCTGTTTTCAAATAAAACAGACCTTTTATTAAGTTTTAAACGGATTTCTTACCAAATTTTCACTCTGTCATTATTTGGTCTATACATTTTATCGCTTTGTTTAATTCCAAAGGCATCATAAAAATCATCGATATTAGAAAATGGTCCGTTTACACGTAAAAATGCTGGTGAGTGTACATCGGTTAAAACGCGTGTTGCTAATTCTTCGTCGCGTTGATGACCCAACCAACCCAATGCATAACCTAAGAAATAGCGTTGCAATGGTGTTAAACCATCAATTAATTTGCCTTCTTTATATTGTGTCGTTTTTTTGAATGCATCTAAGGCAATTACCAAACCACCTAAATCAGCGATGTTTTCGCCAAGCGTAGCTTTTCCATTAATATGCATCGAATCCAACACAATAAAATTATTGAATTGCTCTATATATTTTTGCGTTTTTTCGTTGAATTTATCTTCATCTTCTTTTTGCCACCAATTTTGCAAATTTCCTTTTTCGTCAAATTGTCTGCCTTCATCATCAAAACCATGTGTAATTTCGTGGCCAATAGTAGAAGCAGCTGCATAGCCATAAATCACTGCATCGTCCACATCTTCATCTTTAAAACCAGGAATTACAAAAATTCCAGCAGGTAATACTATTTCGTTGTTCGATGGATTGTAATAAGCATTGTAGGTTTGTGGTGTCATGTCCCATTCTGTGCGGTCAACTGGTTTGTTTAATTTATTAACCGAGTAATTGAACCAGAATTTATTGGCACTTCTAATATTTTCAACAATTGATTTGTCATTCGTTTTAAGAGAAGAAAAATCTTTCCAAGTATCTGGATATCCAACTTTTTTAGTTACAGTATTTAATTTTTGCAATGATTTTTGTTTCGTTGTTTCGCTCATCCAATCTAAATTTTTTATTCTATCGGCAAATGCTGCAAATACATCGTCGCATAATTTTAAATAGCGTTCTTTTGTTTTTGCAGGAAAATTATCTTTTACATACAATTGTCCTAAGAGTTCACCCATTGCAGCTTCTTCCCAAATTAAAGCTCGTTTCCAACGAGGCAATTGTTCTTTTTTTCCACGAATAACAGTGCTATAGAAACGGAAATCTTCTGCATCTACTTTTTTGTTTAAATAATCAGCATAATTAGAAATCACATTATAACGCAAATAATTTTTCCAAACCGATAGTGGTGTTGATTTTACTAAATTATCTAATTGTGTGAAAAATTCTGGTTGACCAACAATTACTGAATCTGTTTTTATTTGGAGTTGAGAAAAAATAGTTGTCCAATTGATGTTTGGTGTTAATTTATTTAAATCAGCAATCGACATTTTATTGTAGTTCTCATAAGGATCACGTAAGTCTTCCAATTTTCTAGATTTAGATGCTAATGATTTTTCCAAACTAAAAATACCTGTTGCACCGTTCGTGAAATTCGGATTAATATTAGCCAGCATTCGTGGTAAATGTTTAGTTTTATAATCAGATACGATTTTAGCAGTTCTAGCATCTTTGTTAAAATAATAATCTCTGTTTGGCAAACCAAGACCACCTTGCGATAAGTACAGTACATTTATTTCGCTATTCTTCATGTCTTGATAAATTCCTAAATCAAAAGAAGTGCTAATGCCAATTGAATGCAAATAAGTAATTGTTTTTAATAAACTTGGAATATCTTTTACGGAATTAATCATTGATAACTCTGTAGTTATTGGACTTAGTTTTACTCTTTCTATAGTAATAGTATCCATAGCAGTAAAATAAAATTCTCTAATTTTTCGAGTATTAGCATCGTATGATGCACTTCTTACTGCATTTTCATTGATGGTTTTTAATTTCGCCCAAACATCTTCTTGTACAAGGTTGCCAATTCCCCATTGTGAATATGCTGCAGGAATCGGATTTTGCTTTGTCCAACCACCATTGGCATAGTTAAAAAAATCTTCACCAGGTTTTACAGTTTTGTCGATGTTGGCACCAACTACATCTTTGTCTTGTGCAAAAGTGAAGACAGCAAGTGAAAGTGAAAGCGCGAATGCTATTGTTTTTTTCATGTGTGTTTTTAATTTTAAGAGGATGCTAAATTAGTGAATAAAACGATTAAAATATTACAGATTGGTTGTATTATAGTTGACTTAGATTAAATAATAACTGATTTTAGAAATCAGCAAAACTGAGTTGCTTTTAAATTTATCATACATCTAAATAATAAAAATTAACTGACATGCAATAAATCAATTATATTTAAGGTAGAAAAACCAAAATTATGAAAACTATAAAACTTATTTTATTACTAAGTATTCCGATACTCATTTCGTGCAACAATGTTCACTTCGAGTCGCCGATGCCAATGGATACTGATAATATCAGCACTTTTAATAAACAACTCATAGGAAATTATTATGTAACAGATAGCATGTTAGATGACAGCAGTTATAACGAACATTATTTTCCGGAAATTTATAAAACAAAAGATTCTGTAAAAACAGGCATTTTTAATATTGATATTTCGAAAACTACTATACGTTATACAACCATAGAAAAATCATATTATGATATCACAAAAATTAACATGAGTAAAATAACCATGGCAACTGTTGGTGTTGAAGGAAAATCAATTGTTACTAAAAAAACATTTGGAAATTATATTTTAATTGAAAAAACTGATACAGCGGAATTAGTAAATATTGCTACTAAAGATATTTTAAGAGCAAAAGATAAATGCTATTATGTAAATATTAAAGACGATGAAGATTGGCTGACTGTGCAATTAATACCTAAGAAAAAAGGTGTGCTGATTGTAAATATGCTGAAAGCAGATAAGTTGGAGAATTTACCAGAAAACTTTGAAGTTACCCAAGAAACCAAAGGTGGTTTTTCATCAGATGCTTTTATTGAAGATATAAATAACGAAAAGTTTGATTATTTGGTGAAGCACAATTATTTTAAACACATGGTAACTATCAAAAAATATTGATAGTTTAAAACTAAACACTCTTTACTTTATGTTTGAAAATTTTGCTTTCAACTTTTTGTTTGCTTCTTTTTTCAACGCGTTTCCATGACCAAATACAGCAGTATCAAAATCCAGTGCTGCAGCGTTTAATATGCTTTGCACACCTAATTGTCTGTCTTCATAAACAGTGCTTAAATCCAAACCTACAACATGCGCACAAAGATCGCCGGCAATTAAAACACCTTCGTTTTTCACCAGCAAAACAATATGTCCAGCACTGTGTCCAGGTGTATGAATTACTTGCACACCACCAGCAATTGGAAGCATGTCATTATGTTGTAATTTCTGGTCAATTAGTAGTTTTTCTATCGAAGGATCGCTGTTTTTAATCAGCAAATTAAACACCATCCAATTAACAATTCCCGGCGATAACACAAAAGGCATGCGACCACCAATGCCTTTTTCAATTATTTTTGCATCTTCTTCGTGTGCCAAAACAGGAATGTTCAATCGCTTTTTTAATTCTGCAGCACTACCTGAATGATCTGGATGTGCATGTGTAAGAATGACTTGTTTTATAAGCTTTGGATTTTTGCCTGCTTTGCTAATAGCTTCAAAAATTTTATCGGTACTGTTTTTATAACCAGTATCAATTAAAGTAAAGCCATTATCTTCTATCAAAAAAGCATTCACCATGCCTAATTTTATTTGGTATATGTTTTTGGTAATTTGCTGCATGTTTAAAAATAATAAAATAATTCTTCCGGTTTTATTTTTTATCCATTAACTCAATTATTTAACGCATTAATTTTTTCGCTGAATTAAAATGTTTTAGAAATAATTTTTGAATAAACATTTTTCATACCTTTGAACTATGAAAAATAATTTCTTTTTTCTTTTTATCACATTTTTATATTTCAACTCGTTATCTCAAAATATAGATAAAGGTAGAATCTACAATAATGTCAAATTAAAGACCGATACTACCTTGAGTTATGCTATTTATATTCCTGAAAAAGTAAGTATTAATAACCTTTTGTTTGTTTTTTTTGATCCAAGTGGTATTGGTGCATATCCAATTAATTTATACAAAAACATTGCAGAGCAATTCGGAATTATTTTAGTTGGAAATAATACTTCCAAAAATGGGATGGAGTTTAACGTAATTTTGTCTAATTACAGTAAACTAATGAATGAACTTTATTCAACCTATAAAATTGAAAGTAAGAATGTTGCACTTTGGGGTTTTTCTGGTGGTGCAAAAGCTGCAATGTATTGTGCAAATAATTCTAAAACCATTAATTATTGCATTTATGGCGGTGCATATTTGCCCTTGCAGAATCCGATTGAATCTTTAGGGTTTAATGGAGTAAAAGATATGAATTATAAGGATTTATTATCATACGACTATTCTCAGGAAAAAGTAAAAAATAATAATCATTTACAAATTGAATTTAACGGCAAACATGCGTGGTGCGATACAATTACGGCTGTGAATGCGTTTCGTTGGTTTATATTGAAGAAGATGCAACATCAGGAAATTAAAAAAAATAATGCTTTTATTTCAAAATGTTATACTGCTTTTAAAAAAGAATTTGACAATGCGATGGCTTCAAAAAAATATCGTGGTGCTTATTTAATTGGTAAAAAAACTTTTTTATGTTTGAAAGATTTGTATGATTTGTCAGCTTTAAAAACTAGTGTTGGAGCGTTGATGAATAATCCAAATTTGAATAAGGAAATGAAAGCGATAGAATTGAATTACAACAAAGAAATTACCATAAAAGCTGGCTATCAGGCAAACTATGTAGCAAAAGACACGAGTTATTGGTCGAGTGAAATAGCTAAACTAATTAAAAATAGCAAGACAGATAAAAGTGGAATCAATGAGCGTTTGTTAGGATATTTATCGCTGGCAAGTTACTCGTATGCAACGCAGGCATTTGGACAAAACAATATTGCTGAGTTGGAAAAGATCTTATTTATTTATCAAAAATCAGATCCAACCAATCCGGAACAAGCATTGATGCGCGCACGATTATTTATTTTAAAAAAAGATGTTACGCAAGCAAAAGTATGTTTGCAGGAGGCGATACAACTTGGTGCTGATAAAAACAGGATTGAAAATGATGCGGTATTAAAAGCGGTATACAACTAAACACCAACAATCTTTTTGGCTTCCGCTAATTTTGCATCTACTTTTCCAGTTAAAAAATGGAAATACATAATAAAATCAGATGCTAAGCTGTAAAACGGATATTGAAAGGTAGCCGGTTTGTTTTTCTCAAAAACAAAGTGACCGATCCACGCAAAACCATAGCCAACCACCGGAATTAAAAACAACACTTTTGGTGCTGACAAAACAATTGAAATGGCAATGATTACTAGCAACAACGTAGTACCAACATAATGAAATAATCTACATGTCGGGTCGCTGTGTTCCGTTAAATAATACGGATAAAAATCTTTTAGCGTGTGATATTTTCTTTCCATGATACTAAATTATTGTGTTGCTGAATTAAAAATTGCACACTAAAGTTAATCATAATTTAGATATAATACATAAAACTTGTCAACGATTTTTGCGCTGCATATCTTCGCAACATGCAAACCAAACGCACAGCATACATACAAATGCACATTACCACATTTCTTTGGGGTTTGACTGCCATTTTAGGCAAGCTCATTTCCATAAGCGAGTTGCCTTTGGTGTGGTATCGCGTGCTAATTGTTTCTGTTGTGATGTTGTTTATTCCTAAATTATTTCAGCATTTAAAACAATTATCTTTCAAAGATATACGGATTGTCAGCAGCATCGGAATTCTGATAGCACTGCATTGGGTGGCTTGGTATGGCTCTATTAAATTTGCGAATGCGTCCGTTGCGGTTAGTTGTATCGCGCTTATTTCTTTTTTTATTTCTATCATAGAACCAATCATTACAAAAAACAAGTTAAGCAAGTCCAATTTATTTTTTGGTATATTGGTAATTCCGGGAATTTTGCTCATCAATCAGTCGCTCGATATTCATTTGAAGTTTGGCTTCTGGTTAGGCATCTTAGCAGCATTACTCGGCGCATTCTTTGGTATATATAATAAAAAATACACACAGGAAATTGAGCCGAATACGATCACATTTATACAAATGCTTAGTGGTTTTTTGTTCTTAAGTATTTGCATGCCTATTTATTTACATTTCACACATCAATTATTTCCAGTACCAACATTAAAAGACTCTATTTTACTGATAATTTTGGCGATTGTGTGTACCGTAATTCCATACAATTTATTTCTGCGCGCGCTCAAAGCAACCAATGCGTTTACTACTTCTTTAATCAATAATTTAGAACCAGTTTATGGTGTCATTTTAGCAGCCATTTTCTTACATGAAAACGAACAGTTGAACTGGAAATTTTATATCGGTTCTGTCATTATTGTAAGTGCAGTTTTTTTACATGCATTTTTAGAACACAAAAAAGGCAAGATCATAACTGACACTTTGAATTAATTATTTCAAAACGGTTCCTTGCTGTGTCCACCAAAGATGAATTTCATATGCCAATCTGCCAGATGAAATAGCATTATCCGTTTGCAAATATTTTTCGACCTCTTCTTTAGTGGCGCAATCAAAAATAAAAATGCCGCGCCAGTTGCCGTCATCGCCAAACGGACCAGCTACAATTATTTTTCCTTCTTTTGCGAGTCGCTCAATATTTGCAATATGTGCTTTTTGAATTTCAGTTGTCGTAATAGAATCTTGTGTTCTGTTATTTCCTTTCGTGAGCAACACAAAATAATATTGTTTCATTATTGGTTTGATTGTATCGGTACTAACCTTGTTTTTGGATTTGGAGAAACAAGCAAAGGAAAGTAATAACAGCATCAATAAAGTAGTTTTCTTAATAAGCATAGTATATTTTTAATTTTATAATTATTCGCCTGGATGATAAATACGTTCAGCGCTTTTTAATACATCTTCTTTTTTCAGAGACATTGTTTTCGTTTGTTCATTCACAAACAATTCCATTTGGTCATTATAGTGTTTGCTATCTGCATGTGTGGATGTACCAAATGGAGAAATGGTTTCTAATTCAACACCATCTTGACTGAACTTTGCAAACTGCATATAACCATCACCTGCCGTCATTTTGTAAATCAGGTTTTTTTTGTCATATTTCGTATCAACAGCACGCGGCACTTCAGACAAACCACTTATAGGAAACGATTTGTTGCCACGAATAATATGTTGCACATCGCCTAATTTTACATCAATTGTTTGGTAGGTTTTCAGTAAATATTTTTTAGTTTTCTTCAACGCATTCACCACTTCTTCTTCTGTTAATGGTTTTTCTTTTATCATTAAAAATGCATACGGCATTTTAGATTTACCAGTCATAAATTTATTAGTTAACATCGCAACACTTGCATTATAATCATTTTTGTCACCGCTTAAATTCCATGTTTTTATTTTGGCAATCACATCTTTTAAATTTGGATATTTTGCTGCATTTAAATTAAACAATGCTTTAAAATTTCGCATGTACGTTCCTGCAGAATCGTACGATTTGTCAAACTTAATGCGTTTAAAATCTTGCCAGCTAAACACACCTTGATGTTCATTCAGCAAACGCGAAAATCGTTCGTTTCTGTTGTATGTAAATAACTGCATACCGACAAAATAATCTTTCGAATTTTCATCGTAAGCAGTAGCATTTAAAGGCGTTCCGTTGCAATTAAACAAAAAACCACATTTCGGATTCAGGTATTTTATTTTGCGTTCATACGGCAACATTTCTGTCCATTTGTAGCTTGATGAAACACCAGTTATTGGTCTGTTCCAATTCAAAGTTGAATCGCGCAACGGAATTTTTCCATCAGAAATAAAAAAAATATTTCCTTCTTTATCAGCATAGGTTGTATTAAACAAAGGCAATGTCTGCATTTTTATAGCTGTTTCAAACTCTTTAAAATTTTTGGCTTTGTTCATCAAAAACCATTGTTCTGCTTGCCTTATTTCCATAGCACTTGGATAGCGCAATGCATACCAGCCATGCTTTGTTTTAAAAACCGGACCATATTCGCAAACCGGATTTTTCTTTTTTACCGGTAAAATAATTTTACCTAATTTAATTTTTAGATGCACTGTTTTATATGAAAAATCTTTCCATTGATTATCATAAAAATATTGCTTTTTATTGTTGCTTAATTTTAGCAAATACACATCGCCAAAATTGTGATAATCTGTTGTATGTGTCCAACCCAAATTTTCATTACAACCAACAAAAATTGACACACCACCTGGAAACAAAGCACCTAACATATTCCAACCTTCATCGCTGTTTACATGCGCTTCATACCAAGCCATTTGTCCTTCAATCGGTTGATGCGAGTTACTCAAAAACCACGTCTTGCCATCTTCTGTTCTTGACGGAGCCAACACCATTGCGTTAGAGCCGGTGCCTTTTTCATTTGGCTGAAAAACTTCTGCTGCAATATTGTCTTTTATCGCTTTTAAATCTAAGCCAGCACCAGCCAATAAAATACCCATTCCAACATAACCTTTAAGCACATCTTTTGGCGAAAACGGAAACGTGTTTTTAACTAAAATTTCTGTTGGATGTTTGACAGCATAATCATTCACACCTTGTATATATCCTTCCAGAACTTTCTTGAATGCAGGTGAAACATCCTTTTCATATCGGTTTTCCACCAAAGTATCTACACCGAAAAACTGCATCGCGTAATCTAATAAAACACCATTTTTACCAAGTACCGAACCGAGTTTATTTTTAGTCGCTAACAAATTATATTGAATCAATTTAAACGCATCTTCGCAATGTGCATATGCCAAACCATAAGCAGCATCGGCGTCTGTGATACCATAAATATGCGGCACGCCAAATGTATCGCGCACTATGGTCACATCTTTTGGATTAATTTCTATTGAAAAAGTAAAAGTGATAGTGAGAATGAAAGTGATAGTGATAAGTATTTTTTTCATGAAAATCTAGTTGATTTTATTAGCGTTAAGATATAGATAAAAAACTGTATTCGGTAATAGGTTAGTCAAAATAATGTAGTTGATTTCCTATCTTTAACCAAAATTTATATACATGCAAATTCTTGTAATTAATTGTGGCAGCTCATCCATAAAAGCAGACATCATAGACACCAACACACAAAAATCAATTATAGAATTAGACGCAGAAAGATTACCTGCAACACCAGTAATAAAACAAAACGACACCGAACTCAACTATACTGGTGAGTTATCGTTAGATGCAATACTTACCTTTTGCTTACAACAAATTAAATCAACTTTAGCAGATAAAAAGATAAACGGAATCGGTCATCGTGTGGTGCATGGCGGCGACAAATACAGTCAGCCAGTTTTGATAGATGAGAAAGTAGAAAAAACAATTGCTGATTTAATTGAACTGGCACCCTTGCACAATCCAGCAAATTTATTAGGCATTCAAAAAGCAAAAGAAATTTTTGAAAACATACCTAACATTGCCGTCTTTGATACCGCTTTTCATCAAACCCTGCCCAATCGTGCTATCCATTACGCTATTGATAAAAACATCGCTCAAAAACACCATATAAAACGATACGGATTTCACGGAACCAGCCATAAATATATTGCAGAAGAAGTTGGAACATTCTTAATACAAGACATTAAAAACCTGAAAATTATATCTTGTCATTTAGGAAACGGTGCCAGCATCTGCGCCGTCGAATATGGCAGAAGCGTAGAAATATCAATGGGTTTAACGCCAATGGAAGGTTTGGTAATGGGCACGCGCAGTGGCGACATCGATCCCGGAATTATTACGTTCTTGCAAGAAAAAGAAAATTGGACAAGCAAACAAACTGAAGATTTCTTAAACAAAAAATCAGGTCTTGCTGGTTTAAGTAGCTTGGGAAATGACATGCGTGATATTATTCAAAAAGCAGAACAAGGCGACGAAGACGCACGCACTGCGATACAAGTTTACACGCATCGAATTACAAAATATATTGGCGCTTATGCAGCAGTTATGAATGGTGTTGATGTGTTGGTTTTCACGGCTGGAATTGGAGAAAACAGTGCTGCCATCAGAAATAGAATTTGCACAGGAATGGATTATTTAGGTATTAAAATAGATGAACATAAAAATGAATCTGTGAAATTATCGAATGAAAATAATGTGGTAAATATTTCTGATGAAAATGCACGCGTTAAAATTTTAGCTATAAAAACAGACGAACAAATAGCTATTGCGCTCGATGCACAAAAAATTGTGGAAGAAAAAGATAAAGTAAATTGTATTCCAAAAATACCCATTGCGATTTCTGCGCGACATGTACATTTATGCAGAGCTACCTTAGATATTTTATTTGGGAAAGATTATGAGTTAACACCTTACAAACCATTATCGCAGCCAGGACAATTTGCAGCAAACGAAACCGTGACATTAGTCGGCAAAAAAAATAAAATTGAGAACGTTCGAATACTTGGACCACTGCGACCAAAAGACCAAATAGAAATTTCAAAAACAGATGAATTCTTTTTAGGAATTGATGCACCTGTGCGCGAAAGCGGACACACAGAAGGCACGCCAGGCATCACTTTAATTGGCAAAGATGGCGCAACTGCAACGCTTTCAGAAGGTGTAATTGTTGCACTGCGCCACATTCATATGCATCCAACCGATGCCGAACTATTTGGCGTTAAAGACCACGATGTTGTTTCTGTTGATATTGATGATATAGACAGACCATTGACGTTTAAAAATGTGGTAATTCGTGTTTCTGATAAATTTAAATTAGAAATGCATATTGATACCGATGAAGGCAACGCTGCCGAAATAAAAACCGGCGAAGAAGGCACGCTAATGACCACACTAAAAGCGGTGAGTTTGATTGTGAAATATGTTTAATGTTAATTTTGACATCTAATCATGATTGTTGTTATTTGCCTAGTGTAGTTTCAGATTAATTCTACTAATGATTTTTATCTACAATGCCTACCTATACAAAATTAAATCGCATTTATTTTATTTATTATGTTGGAAATCTTCATTGAAAATCATAATTTTTAATTTTTCTCTTAGTATTCCTTTTTTTTTCTTAGTATTCTTATTAAATAATCTATTTTTTTTTTGATTACTATTCCTTTTAAATTGTTCAAACTTTAAATAATCATAAATCGCAAACATTTTTATGCACAACATTCACTAAATCAAAGTTTATTTGTATATTTGCACTCCGAAAATGACAGAAATTTGTTGTTTTTGTAAGTAAGTTCTTGAAAATCATGCAATTAAATTGCCGATGTAGCTCAGTTGGCCAGAGCAGCTGATTTGTAATCAGCGGGTCGGGGGTTCGAATCCCTCCATCGGCTCAACCAACTTGTAACTAAGATTAATAATATTAAAGAGTTTTTGTGTAAACATACCTTTAAATTTTTAGTTTGAAATTATCTAGGGTAGATGGCCGAGTGGTTAAAGGCAACAGACTGTAAATCTGTCCTCGTGAGAGTACGTAGGTTCGAATCCTTCTCTGCCCACAAAAAAAGTTGAATGCGAAAGCACTAAACTAAAAGTTCTTTAAAAGCGAAAATTGTATAGTGTATATTCTAAATACACAAAAAGATTTTCAAATTAACATTGCGGAAGTAGCTCAGCTGGTAGAGCGACAGCCTTCCAAGCTGTAGGTCGCGGGTTCGAACCTCGTCTTCCGCTCCAAAATTGAAATTGTAGTTTGATGATAGGAAAGTAGTGATTGCTTCCACACTCACACCTCGAATACTCTATCGCCTATGTAGCTCAGTGGTAGAGCACTTCCTTGGTAAGGAAGAGGTCGAGGGTTCAATTCCCTTCATCGGCTCAAATTATTAAAATTAAACTCGAATAAATTATTAAATATTAAAAAAATAGTTTCTGAGGAGGAATTGGGAAACTGTCTTTCCCAAGCAAGTGAAGACTATCATCCTAGTGTTAATGAATTTATCGATCAACAAACCCAGAAAGAAGTGGTCAATTCAGCAGAAAAGTGCCAAGAAAAGACGAAAAAGATAGAAAAAAATTCTGATTCCAATCATAAAGATTCAATCTTAAATCTAGAAACTACACCAGAACATTCTAAAAAAGTAATAAATCCTTATATACAATATAATAATGAATCAATCACTGTCGAAGATTGTAAAATAGATGATATTTCACAAAATAATACTTTGCAGATAGTAGAGAAAAAATTTTCAGCTATATCGATTAAAAAAAGTTTACTCAATAAAACCTCAGTATATCAATCGAATCCCTTAAAACAACAGTCACCTAATATATTTTTAAAATCATCCCCTACTCCTTACACTAATTCCAATAGAAATCGTCAATATAGTGTTAATTTATTGGCGCAACAATCATCAAGAAAAAATTATCTGGATTATGATCATCTTTTGAGTTTCAAAGATTTTGATACTAAGCAAGATTATGATTCCCTATTACCATATAATAACTTTGGATTAAAGAATAATCAAAAGTCCAATCAAAATA
This sequence comes from uncultured Saprospirales bacterium, assembly GCA_938008535.1. GTDB lineage: Bacteria > Bacteroidota > Bacteroidia > Chitinophagales > JADIYW01 > JADJSS01. The sequence goes on from CALLKF010000123.1 coordinate 40,505, forward strand.
TTAATATCAATGTTTTCTATATGGCTCTATCTGATAATAATTTAGATAATCAAGTGACTACAAATGATTTTAAAAAAGATTTGTATTCAGGCAATATATCAGAAAATTATCAAGAGAAAGATTGTGATGAAAATTCAAGTATGCACAAAATATTTGGATCTGGGTCGATAAAAATTGAGCCAGAAATAAAAAATGCACGAGAAGACCTGTTGCTAAAACAAAAACAGGCTAAATTATATCAAAAAAAACAAAAAACAGTAGATTTATATGCAAAATCAGCAGCAATTAATCTGATGATTTTACTCCAAGAAACTAGTCAATTTTATACGAGTAGACTTGATTCAATTTTAACCAGTGTAATGCAAGGCAAGCAAAATAATTGGAAGAGAATTGCAAATAAAATAACCCGCATAGAAAATTGTCTAAATAAAATAACTGGCCAATCTGCAAAATATTTAACTCTAACAGAGCCCAAATCACAGACTTTTAGACTATTAAAATCTTTTGATATATATACTAGTTATATTTTAACACAAAGAATTTCTAACTATATAGAAGTTTATGAAGCATTGGCAGTCAAATATATCGTCCCAGAAATCCACAATACCCTTATCAGATCTCTCAAAGAAGTTGCTGTCCAAATGACAGAATATTTAAAAAAAATTATGGATGCATTAAACCAAATTGTAGAAAAAAAATACTTAGGTTATATTTTACAAAAAGATAAAATTTGCTTGGGTTTAATAAAATTAATCCCATTTTATCAGAGTATGAGTTCTATTGATAATATTTCGCAAATAAATTTAATATCAATTC
>CALLKF010000124.1 GCA_938008535.1 uncultured Saprospirales bacterium
ATATGGGCAATGATAGTTTTTTAGTAGTAAATGATACATTACTTGAAAAGGTATTAGCAAATAATTTAAGAATATATGATTTCAATAAAGATTCAAGACCTGATATTTTCAGCTATGATTTAGTAGGCTATAATTACACTACTAATAATCCTAAATATCTATTAAAAACCTTCAAAGGAATCGGTAATAATAGATTTAATGAAATTGATACTTTTTTTAATAAGACAGATACAATTAATGGATATCCAAATTCTGATAGTTATATTAATATTGTCGACCTAGACGGAGATGGCACTAATGAGTTCGTCAAGGGAACAAATTTCCTTAATTACAATATATTTAATCGATTTACAGATACAGCTTTAAGTTGGATATATTCAGTAGCTACTTCATCGAGATTCGAATTTAGAGAAGCACGAAGAGGAAAGAGTAGCTGTGCGCCAAATAATTTATTTCCTATTAATACGGTCACCACTGGGAGTTTTTATAATTTCTATAAGTGTAATATTTATGACTTAGACAATGACGGAAATCTAGATTATTTACTTAATGAAGACAATGATGCTGGCATTGCGCTATTAAGCTCATCCAATATAAATAATACACCTAAAAGAATGATATATGGAGATTATGACGCTTATGCTTCATACAGCAATGGTTTGGCATTTGAAGATTTTGATAATGATGGATATATTGATGTAATTTCAGATAATTTTGATTCTGATCTTTATGACCATATGGGATTAAATTTGTTATTGAACGATAAAAATGGCAATTTAATTTTTGTGGATGCTGGATTTAGTAACATACGAACTACCGGAGCGCTTTCAATATGCGATTACAATAAAGATGGCAAAGTAGACTTTTCAACTCAAGATAAAATATATAAAAACAGTATCACAAACAACAATAAATGGATAAATATTAATTGTATAGGTTCTGTTTCAGCAAGAATACCTTATGGTACCAGAATAAAAATTAAAACTACAATTGATGGAGTTAGCATGTGGCAAACACGAGATATTATCACTCATTCAATTTCACGTGCAAATTACAGTACAATTGTTCATTTTGGATTAGGTAATGCCACGCAAATTGATTCTATTAAAATTTTCTGGCCATCTGGAATTATTTGGGATAGCACCAATATTTCTCCTAACCAAAATATAGACATCACAGAACCATATATAGTTTATCCTAAAATACTTGAAAAACCTACTAATTTTACTTGTAACATAAATATTAATAATGGGTATTTTTTATCAATTTCAGAAGTTTATTTAAGTTGGTGTTCGGCGCTAAATGCTCAAACCTACACCGTACAACGCAAAAAAATTGGTGAACCAAATTTTAATACAGTAACTATTTTACCGAAAGATAAAGTATCATATTTAGACACATCTTTAATGCCAAATACTAAATATATTTATAGAATTGTGGCTGACGGTTATAATCAAACCACCTACTCAGATACAGTTTTAATTAAAACAGAAAAGATTAGGTTGCGTTTAGAAAATAGCTATAATACTTCTATAACTAATCCAAACACAAAAGTATTTTACACGGCTTCTAAATCTAAAACTTTAAAATTAGATGTATACATAAATCCGAATTCAACTACCTATAATAAAGTTGCTACAATTAATGCTTTTTCCTCAGATAGTTTTATTAATTATCCTTTCTATCTAGATAAAAACACATCAAGAAATAATATTGTTTGTTATTATTTCGTTGCGTATTACCCATCTGATTCTTTAACAAAATCTTATTCAGATACTCAATGTATTCGAATTGGAGATTACTGTTTACCTCAATCAAGGTTATATGGTTTATATGCCCAATCTGGTAATAATAATGTAATTAATAATCCAGAACCAAGTTTATGCTTGCCTGGAATTTCTATTCAAACATATTCAAGCAGAGATGTCCTAAATTATAATTGCGATTGGTATTGGAATGATTCTGTTTTATTGAATGAAACAGAAACTTATCACAATTTAAATGATTCAAGTAAAAAGGGTTTTTACAGAGTAATATTTAATTCAGGGTCTGTCTGTCCTGATACATCAAACAAAGTGTATGTTAATGTTGATGGTGATGGGTATAATAAAATTACATTTGAGGTTTTACAAAAGAACTTACATAAATATGCAAACTCTACCTTAAATTATATTTGTAGTTCAGATACTATTTTTTTAAAAGTGAAATCAAAATATCCCATATATGATTCAGCCACCATATCAAGCAATTCAAACAATCATTATGTAACTAAATCTTTTGTAAAAGATAGCAGTTATTATAAAATATACTTACTAGATGTAAATATAAATCCAGATAATTTTTATGTAGGATCGCTTAAAATTTTTGATAAATATCATCCTACATGTTCAATTCAAACACCATTCCTATTCTTGCCTTTTATTAATTCAAATATTAACATTAACTTTAAAAATAATGACTCTATAATACTTGGTGACTTTAATACAGATTTAATATTAACTACAACTATAGCAGATCCGCTTTGGCAGTTCAGAAAACATACTAGTTCTCCTTGGATTAATATTCCTAATAACCTTTACACAAATAATAACAATATTCCAACTTTGAATTTTTTGAACTATAGAAGATCTGGATATTACAGAGTAATTGATACAATTTGCAATTCAATTTCTAGAGAAGCAGTCGGATTATTTTCAAATAGTAATGAAGTTATAGAAGGTCAATTATTTGACAGCACAAATATTCTTATGCCAAATACTCCATACACATTCAATATGTATTCTGACCTTTCTCACCTCAATTTAATCAAAACAATTAATGGCATAACAGATGCAAATGGTAGATTTATTTTAGATTCACTACCATACAATCCGAATGTAAGGAATCTTGGATATTATTGGACAATAACATTCATTAAGGACGGTCTTACAAAATCATTTTCTGATACAGTAATTAACAATTTCAAAATCCATGTAAGTTGGTATGACTTGGCTGTATACCAATTAAGACTGGTTTTCAAACTAAGTAATCCTGTTGGAATAAAAGAAAATAAAGTATTGGAAAATCTATCTATTTATCCAAATCCAACTAAGAACAATATCAATATAAAATTCAACAATAAATTTCCAACACAGTTATCTATAACTATTTTAAATAACTTAGGACAGGTTGTGCTAAATCCGGAAAATAACAGGCATATTCAGAACGGAATATTCAATTCCGATTATGTACTGAATTTGTCAAAGGGATTATATTTAATACGAATTAATTTAGGTGACGAGCAGGTCACTCAAAAATTAATTGTGCAATAAAAGGCACATTTATCACTTATCAAAATCCAATCGAATTGAATAATCAATATTAAATTTCACACTAAATTTAAAATTAAATCCATAAATATTTCCGATTTCGTTTTATCGTCTTACCTTTATAGTCCATAATCGCATTTGTAATTATGGCAAAATTTATCTTCGTAACCGGTGGTGTTACTTCATCTTTAGGCAAAGGAATTCTTGCCGCTTCACTCGCAAAATTATTACAATCGCGTGGTTTAAAAGTAACCATTCAAAAGTTTGATCCATATATCAATATCGACCCAGGCACAATGAATCCGTATGAACATGGCGAATGCTATGTAACAGAAGATGGTGCTGAAACAGACTTGGATTTAGGTCACTACGAACGTTTTCTTGGTGTGCATACATCGCAGGCAAACAACGTAACAACTGGCAAGATTTACCAGGAAGTAATCAACCGCGAACGTCGTGGTGATTATCTTGGTAAAACAGTTCAGGTGATTCCACACATCACCGACGAAATAAAAAGAAGAATGCTACTGCTTGGCAATTCTGATCAATATGATATTATTTTAACCGAAGTTGGCGGAACCGTTGGCGACATCGAATCATTACCATTTGTAGAAGGTATTCGTCAATTAAAATGGTTGTTGCCAAAAGAAGATTACCTAGTTATTCATTTAACGCTGGTTCCCTATTTGGCATCAGCCAAAGAATTAAAAACAAAACCTACACAACATAGTGTAAAAATGTTGAGTGAAACAGGTGTGCATCCAGATGTAATTGTTTGTAGAACTGAAGAGCCTTTGGGGAATGATATAAAGAAAAAAATTGCTCTTTTTTGTAACGTAAAACAAGAAGCTGTAATTGAAGCAATGGATGCTAGCACTATTTACGAAGTGCCTTTATTGATGTTAAGAGAACGATTGGACTTATATGTAATGAAGAAGCTAAACATTAAAGAATTTGGCGAACCAAAATTGGATAAATGGAAAGGGTTTTTAGATAAATTAAAATATCCAAAATCTAAAGTTACTATTGGTTTAATTGGCAAATATGTTGAGTTGCAAGATGCCTATAAATCAATCTTAGAAAGCTTTATACATGCAGGTGCTATGAACGAGGTTAAGGTACAAGTAATTAATGTGCATAGCGAATTTATTACCAATGAAAATGTTGCTGAAAAACTGGAAGGTTTAGATGGTTTATTGGTTGCTCCAGGTTTTGGAACTAGAGGTATTGACGGAAAAATTATTGCTGTAAAATATGCAAGAGAAAATGGCTTACCATTTTTTGGAATTTGTTTAGGAATGCAAATGTCGGTAATTGAATTTGGTAGAAATGTGTTGGGTTTAACCGATGCTCATAGTGT
>CALLKF010000125.1 GCA_938008535.1 uncultured Saprospirales bacterium
CTTTGTAGGTTGGCAATTCTCTGTTAAATTCTAAAAATCCTGTTGGCTTTCCCATAATATAATTTTGAGTGTTGAATGATGAATGTTGAATTAAATCTTCATCTCAACTTTATACTTTAATTGTTTCTGCTTTACTTTTTCTTTCTGCTAACACTTTTTTATAATCGGTTGGCATTACTTTTATGAAATACTTTGAAGTAATTTCCCAATTATCTAAAATGTTTTTTGCTACGTCGCTGTTGGTGTATTTCAAATGTCGTTCGATATAAAATTTAAGAGTGTCCAAATCTTCATTTTCCAAATCTTCTAAGGCAACCATTTCTTTATTTACATTTTTTGGAAATGCATTTTCTACATCATAAACATACGCAACACCACCACTCATGCCTGCAGCAAAGTTTCTGCCTGTTTTTCCTAAAATGATAGCTAAACCACCAGTCATGTATTCGCAACCATGATCGCCAACGCCTTCTACTACTGCTTTTACACCTGAGTTTCGTACGCAAAAACGTTCGCCAGCCATACCACGAATATAGGATTCGCCACTGGTTGCGCCATAAAAGGCAACATTGCCAATGATAATATTTTCGCTTGGTTTAAACGTTGCTTTTGAAGACGGATAGACAATTAATTTTCCACCAGATAATCCTTTACCAAAATAATCGTTGGCTTCACCTTCTAGTTCAAATTTAATTCCAGCTGCACCAAACGCACCAAAACTTTGTCCAGCACTTCCAATAAATTTATTTTGAATGGTATCTTCTGGTAAACCAATTCCTTTATATTTCAACGAGATTTCGTAGCTCAACATAGCACCAACAGTTCGGTCTGTGTTGATGATATTGAATTGCGCTGATGTCGGTGTTTTATTTTCTAAAGATACTTTTGCTGCTTCAATTAATTTCCAATCCAAAATGGCATCGTCTTTTGGATGTGCTTGTTGCATTTGTTTATATAAACCAACATCTTGTTTTGCTTCTTCTTTATAAATAATTGGCGACACATCTAAGTGTTTGTATTTCCAATGTTCAATTCCATCTCTGCGCTTTAGTAATTGAGATTGTCCAACCATTTCGTTAATGGTTCTGAAACCTAATTTTGCCATCCATTCGCGTAAATCATTTGCAATAAACGTAAAGAAATTGATGACGTGTTGCGGATCACCAGTGAATCGTTGACGTAAAATTGGATCTTGGGTAGCAACACCAACTGGACAAGTATTTAAATGACATTTACGCATCATAATGCAACCTTCAACCACTAATGCAGCAGTTGCAATGCCATATTCTTCGGCACCTAAGAGTGTTGCAAATGCAATATCTTTTCCAGTGCGTAATTGTCCATCCGTTTGCAAAACAACACGACTTCGCAAATTATTTTTTACTAATGTTTGATGTGCTTCTGATAAACCAAGTTCCCAAGGCAAGCCAGCATGTTTGATAGATGAAATGGGTGATGCGCCAGTTCCGCCATCATAACCAGAAATTAAAATAACATCAGCTTTTGCTTTTGCCACACCAGCTGCCACCGTGCCAACACCAGCTTCTGCTACTAGTTTCACGTTAATGCGTGCATCTCGATTCGCATTTTTTAAATCAAAAATTAATTGTGCTAAATCTTCAATAGAATAAATATCGTGATGTGGTGGTGGTGAAATTAAACCAACACCTGGAGTTGAATGTCGAACGCGTCCAATCCATTCATCTACTTTATGTCCAGGTAATTGGCCACCTTCGCCAGGTTTTGCACCTTGTGCTAGTTTTATTTGTAACTCGTTAGCATTCGCTAAATAATAAGATGTGACACCAAATCTACCTGATGCAACTTGTTTGATGGCAGAGCGTTCCCAATCTCCATTTTCTTTTTTCTCAAATCGAATTTCATCTTCACCACCTTCTCCAGAATTTGATTTTCCACCAATTCGATTCATGGCAATTGCTAAGGTTGAATGTGCTTCGTGCGAAATAGAACCGAATGACATGGCACCCGTTGCGAAGCGTTTTAAAATATTTTCAACTGGTTCTACTTCGTCAATACTAATAGGTTGTACTTTTGAGTAATCAAGTTCTAATAAGCTGCGTAAGGTGATTGCTTTTTCTGCTTGATTATTAATTTTTTCTGCAAATTGTTTATAGATGCTATAATCATTTTTCTTGGTTGACCATTGCAATAAATGAATGGTATCTGGATTGAACAAATGTGCTTCACCACGGCGTTTCCATTGATAATCACCACCAACTTCTAAGCGTTTAGTAACATTTTCAATATCAGGAAATGCTAAAGTATGACGTTTTAAAACTTCTTTTGCAATTTCATCAAATCCAATTCCATCTAATCTAGAAACAGAACCATTAAAACATTTAGTCACTACTTTTTTGCTTAATCCAACAATTTCAAAAATTTGAGATCCATGATAGGATTGATGCGTGGAAATTCCCATTTTTGAAAACACTTTCAATAAACCATTACTCGTAGCTTTAATAAAATTTTCTGCTAATTTTTCATCTGATTTTCCAAGATGTTTTAGCTTGTCTTTATTTAAATCATAAATAGTTTGATATGCTAAATATGGATTGACTGCAGTGGCACCATAACCAATATGTGTTGCAATATGATGTACTTCGCGAATATCACCACTTTCAACCACTAAAGAACAATCAATACGTGTTCTAATATTGATTAAGTGATGATGAATAGCACCAACAGCTAATAAAGAAGGAATTGGTGCAAAATCATGATTCACATCTTTATCAGAAATAATGATAATATTATTTCCATTTGCAACAGCATCTTCTGCTTCTTTACAAATACGATCGATACTACGTTCCAATGCACCTTTTTTTCCACCTGACGAAAACAACGCTTGAATAGTGATGACCTTAAAATCTGGATGGTTGATGTAACGCAATTTTGCAATATCTGCATTCGATAAAATTGGTTGTCGAAGTGCAATTTGTTTACAATGATTTTCGTTTATCGTTAAAATAGAACTTGCACCACCAAGTACTGCAAATGTACTCATAACCATTTTTTCACGAATTGGATCGATTGGTGGATTGGTTACCTGCGCAAATAATTGTTTAAAGTAATTAGATAGATTTTGTGATTGATCTGAAAGCACTGCTAAAGGTGTATCGGTTCCCATAGAACCAATTGGTTCGTAGCCAGTTTCTGCCATTGGCGTTATAATAGTATTTACATCTTCTGAAGTATAACCAAATGCCAATTGTTGTTCTAGTAATTCTTTTTTTGATAGATTATCTATAGTTATAGTTGATTTTGGTAAATCGGAAAAAGTGATTTTATGTTTATTCAACCATTCTCGATAAGGATGTTGAGTGCAGATATTTTTCTTTAATTCGTCATCAGCAATAATTCTGCCTTCTTCCATGTTTAAGATAAACATTTTGCCTGGTTGTAGTCTGCCTTTTTGCAACACCTTTTCTTCTTCAGTTGGCAACGCACCAGCTTCAGAGCTCATTACTACACGTCCATCATTATAGACTACATAGCGCGAAGGACGCAAACCATTTCTATCTAAAGTAGCGCCAACTAATTTTCCATCGGTAAAACAAATAGAAGCAGGTCCGTCCCAAGGTTCCATTAAGCAATCGTGGTATTCGTAAAATGCTTTTTTCCAGTCTTCCATTTGTTCGTTATCTTGCCAAGCTTCCGGAATCAACATCATAATAGCGTGTGGCAAAGAACGACCAGCTAAATAAAGTAGCTCGATGACATTATCTAAAGAAGCAGAATCGGATTGATCGCGATAACAAATTGGCATAAACATGTCAATTTCTTCTTTAGTAAACACATCACATTCTAATAAATGCTCACGTGTGCGCATCCAATTTAAGTTGCCTTGCAAGGTATTGATTTCACCATTGTGTGCAATATATCTGAATGGTTGAGCTAAACGCCAGCGCGGAAATGTATTGGTAGAAAATCTTGAATGTACAATGGCAATAGCTGATTTTACCGATTCATCATTTAATTCTGGATAATATTGGCGAACCTGATGTGTAGTTAGTTGTCCTTTGTAAATTACTGTGTGACAAGATAAATTCGTATAATAAAACTGATCTTTTCCACCAAGAATATAGTTGATTTCGCGAACGGTGTGTGCACGTAAAATATAAAGTTTACGTTCCAGTTCAATGTCTTCTTTAAAGTCAAAATTTGGCTGAATAAATAATTGTTCTATAACTGGTTCGCCAGACTTTGCAGTTGGTCCAATTGGAGAATTATCTGTGGTGATTTTCCGATAACCAAGAATGGTAAAGTTTAATCTTTTTGCAGTTGATTCTATGAATTGTTTACACTCATTTCGCTTATTTTCATCTTGCGGAAAAAACACAAAACCAGTTCCGTATTTACCTAATTCTGGTAATATAATTCCAGTTTTTTGAGCTTCGTTTTTAAAAAAATCATGCGGAATTTGCAATAAGATACCAGCACCATCACCTGTGTTTTCTTCGCAACCACAAGCACCACGATGTTCCATGTTTTCGAGCATGGTTAACGCATCTTTAATAATACGATGAGATTTTTCGCCTTTTAAATGAGCAACAAAACCAATTCCACACGCATCGTGTTCCATTTGTGGTAAGTATAAACCTTGTTGTTCGTTTGTAACACTCATTTTTTGTAATTAGATTTTAAATTGAAATGGCTTTAACCAATTTTTTTGATTTTGGTTTGTTTTATAATATTAGCTAAAAAGTTTCTCTATTGTTAACGTCAACCTTTTAAGAAAATCTTATGTTTTGACAATTTTGATAACATTCGATTTATATTTTATCACGATTTTTCCTTTTTCCTTTTATTTTTTATCAAAATGAAAAGATACCATATCAAAATGGTGCAGTTTTTCAGTTTATTTTATTGAAGGGAAATTAAAAATATTATTCAAATTTCTTTGAATGCGTCTCAAGTTAGCGAAGTCAAATCATTAGCCCTTCGATTTTTATCAAAATCAGAGGCTAAAAATTTTAAATCGGATATTGCTAAATACTTAAAAGACTCTTCGGCTCAGGTAGTCTTAAGCGCCATTATTGCCATGAAAAAGAT
>CALLKF010000126.1 GCA_938008535.1 uncultured Saprospirales bacterium
AAAAAATGATAATCATATTACGCTAACTGTTGAAGATGATGGAAAAGGATTTGATGTGAAAACGCTTGAAAAAATTAAAAGCTTTGGATTAAATAATATTCAATCTCGTGTAGATTATTTAAAAGGAAATTTAGAAATTGATTCTAAAGCAAATATTGGAACTTCTTTTTATATTACAATACCTGTTTAATATGGAAAATAAAATTTCAATTTTATTAATCGATGACCATGCTATGGTAATTGAAGGCATGAAAGCTATTTTGCAATTAATTCTTTCCGTGCAGGTAAGAGCTACAGCCAATAATGCTTTTGAAGCGATGGATGCTTTGAAAAGTAATGAGATTCAGCTTTGTTTTTTAGATATAAATTTGCCTGATATCAGCGGAGTTGATTTGTGTTTGAAAATAAAAAAAGAATTTCCAAAAATTCATGTAATTGGTTTGAGTACGTTTAGCCAACGAAGCTATATTGCACAAATGATGCAGAATGGCGCAAGCGGTTACTTATTAAAAAGCGCTACGAAAGAAGAAATTGAAGAAGCAATAACAACTGTAATGCAAGGAAAATTATTTTTTAATATTTCTACGGCATCAAATACTAATGAAAAAGATGCGCCATTGCTGACGCGCCGTGAAAAAGAAATTTTAGTTTTAATTGCCGATGGTTTAACGAATAATGATATAGCAGCTAAACTCTTTTTAAGTTCGCACACCATCGATAGTCACCGCAAAAATTTATTTATAAAATTTGATGTAAACAATGTTGCGCTACTTATAAAAAAAGCATCGCAAGCAGGTTTGTTGTGAGAATTGTTTTTTAATAATTAAAAATCTTTAATTTTGAATTTGCCGAAACAATTTCCATTTTCTGCATTGCCGCCTAATTTTCCACCTGTATTCCACTCTGTACCATTTTTATCTAAACAAAAATGAGCAGATGATAAGTCATTTGTTTTTGTTTTTAATTTCAATTGTTCGCCGAGTGGTGTCAATACAAATTTGTAAAACCCAGGTGTGTATTCATATTCATACTTATTATTGTATGTCATAAAACAGCGAACATCGCCTGAAGCTTCGGTTATTGTACCTTTATCATATAGATCTTCACTTCCTTCAAACCAGGAATTAACAGGTAAATCTGTTCCAATATATTCATAAAGCACCTTTCCTGTTCTGTCAAATATTTGTATTTTTTTTGTACCTCCAACTTTAAAGCTCTCACGTAAGGATAATATATTTTTATTGGCAGTTTGTCCGTGATGATGCAAACCACAATAATGACCAATTTCGTGAGGTACATTCATCAATATATTTGATGTCTCACTTAATCTGTTTTGATTGATGCGATATTCAATACAATCTTTCGGTGAGCCAAAAACCGGTTCATCATTTATGTTTGTTTTCGCAATCGCAATTCCAAAAGTATTATCTTTTTCAGGGAACTTATATTTTACACATACTATAGCATGCTGTTCACCTTGTTTTGAGATAGATTTATTGATGTTAATGATATGATTCGATTTGTCTAATTCATCTTTTTTAATCTCAGTTATTTTAATTTGTGTAGTACTTTCCAATAAATTAAAACCCGGTTTTAGAACTTCACCAACATCATTTGCAATAATTAAATCTTTCTTTTTCGGACTCAAGCGTACATGTTTGCCTTTTGCAATAATGCCTCTGTATTCTTCATAAATGGTTAAGCCATCACCATCGTTGTTGTTGTTATCTACATGTTCACTGTCCCAATCTATATTATAATTATTACTGAAGACATCATTATCTTTTTCCCAGCTGTCAGCAATCTTATTATTGTTTTCATCTAACGGAATAGTAATTTGATAAATATTTTTATCAGTGTGCGCCTCATAATCTTTGCCTTTGTAGGTAATAGTAGCTTTTAATTTTCCGTAAGCAGCAAAATCTTTGCTTTTTATAACAGCTGCCAGTAACAAACCGCCTTTAGGTTTGGTTATAATTTTAGTCTTTGTAAAGGATGCAACTAAAGCGTTGTCTTTATAAATAGCTTCGTCAAATTCTAAATCCAAATCTTCAACTGCATTCTGTAGAGGATAGTTTATACATGAACCACTATTTTTTGTAATTTCATTTGGTAACAATTCATAGGTTACAATTGCTTCATCAGGAAACATTTTTTGTTTTGTGTTTTTATCAATTAAACTCACACCAAATGAAATAGTATTGCCTTTATGTTCTACTATTTGTGTACCATTTTTAGTATTTGGACTTTCTCCTTGTGGTTGCCATTTTTCGTATGGTACTTCATTCGATGATAATGGTTTTATGACAGCATCTAAATCTAATGGTTTTGTGTTGATGAATGCTGTAAAAGAATAATTTCTGATGGTTACGTCTTCGCCTGCAGTTCCCATTGGCGTGCGCGTTTCTACCCTGTCTGAAACAGTAACAATATAACCACCATCTGACTTTATGCAATTTCCGGCATCGACTCCAATTACTTTTCGAGCTCCTAAACAATAATCTCCTGTTGGCCCTTTGGTACCATCATCTGTTCCATCTCCTTCACAATGTAAACTTGCCCATCCGGTTTGTGTCGTTTCATCGAACTCAAAACTGAAAGTCAGCCATTCACTCTTAAATGTGCCGCTGCCAAAAGAACTTGATTTTAATTCAGTACAATTGCTGCTGTAGCTGTAGTTGCCAATAATGTTTAGAAAACTACCGTCTTTTGCTTCGTTGCCTGCATAATTTATTCTTATACCTTGTAAATCTACTTCACCTTTTATCTTTCCTGAACCGGAAGCATTTGCCGTAAACTTAGATGTATTGGTGCCAAGTAATGAGTTTGTTATTTCTTCCTGGTAAGTAAAAGAAACTGTGTTCATATCATTACTAATTTTGCCTTTTTGGGTTTGTGCATATACATCAGATAAAATAAAAATAATGATAATTAAAATTAACTTTTTCATAGTTTAAGTATTATTGAAGTATCTAAGTTTATTGTTTTAATTTTTAGTAAAACTCACACTAACATCAGTATTTGCGATAGTAATAGTTTGTTGTTCCGGCTGGCAACCACGTGCTTTTAATTTATAAGTACCATTTGGCATTGTAAGCAAAAATTGTCCGCTGCTATTTGTAGTAGCAATGGCACCATTTGGTAGTACAATTTGTTGCCCAACTACAGATGCACCACTTCTATATTTTACTGTGCCTTTCACATTGTAGTTTGTTGTGTTTAGTTGTTCTGGAAATTGAATAAAAGTAAGTGTTGTGTCTTCACCAAAAGGAGATAGGTATATTCTGTCAACTGATAAACCATCAGTACCAGTTGCTGTAATACTCCAATCAGTAATATTTCCGGTAGATGGTAATACTAAATTTCCAGGAAAATCTGCTTCACCTTGAGCATCTGAAAATCTTGCAGAAAAGTTATCATTGCCAACTCTTGATAAAATCTCTTTACTTTGAATTCCTGTGCCATCAGCTCTTTTAAGAATTACATGCACATTACGAAAGCGAATGCTTGATTCATTCTCTGCAACAAATACAATTGTAGTATCATTGCCAACAGCAGGAATCTTTATGACATCATTGGTTAATCCATCTACACTGCCAGCGGTAAAAGTCCATACACTAACATTTTCACGAGGCAGTGCGATATTGCCAATGAAATCTGCTTCACCTTGTTCATCTGTAAATTTTGTAAAAAAAAGTTCATTGCCAACACTTGATAAAATTTCTTTGTGTGAAATTTTTGTACCATCTGCTTTTTTAAGAATTACATGTACATTTCTGTATTTTGTATTAATACTTATTGGTATGGCAGCTTTGTGAAAATAGATAAATGTATCTGCACCAAAAGGAGACATGCTTACTTTTCGTGGTAAGAAACTATCATCCGCCGGAATCGAAAACTGTAATTGAGTAATACCTGTTTGTGGTAATTGTTGATTGCCGTTGAAATGAGCTTCACCATTATAATCTGAATAAATAGTTGATGTTTGATTTGTATTTGTTTTTGATACGATGGCAATATTTGAAAATCCATCGCCATTTAATCTTCCAGTTAAAAAATTTACATTTCTATATTTTTGATTTGTTATAGCAGAATTATTATTTTTACTTGTATCACCAAACCATTTTGGCGGATAATCATCTTTGTCCATTAATGGAATCCAAGGCAATTGTGGTTCATCTGTTTCCGGTGGCAACTCACCGCCAGGATAAGAATCAAACGTTATTTCTTTCTTTTGAAATGCAATAGTAATGCTGGCTCTTATACTAAAATCTTTTCCTTCAAACTCTTGTTTATAATAAGAACCACCCGGATTATTTGGACGATTTACTATAGGATCGTTGTAGTAGTCTTTTAAAATCATAGAAAATACATAACGATTGCCTGTTTGTGCAACTTCCATTTCATTCAGTTTGGCATTGGTTAATCTGAAAGCCATAAACTCACCTAAGTTTGTAATTTCTTTGTATGGTATTTCTCTTCCATTTTCATCCACACCTTCGTTAGAATTATATAAGATAGAATTTTTAATCAACTCATTTAAACCTAAAGTATATTGTGTAACAAATTCACTTACATCAGTAGAAGGAATTGTATTTTTTGTACAGCTTGCGTCACCACTGCTTCCACCACCTTGCAAGGCTTCCATAGATAATTCGGCTTCCGGCAGCCAGTTGCGAATTTCTACACGTTTTTTTTTTGGATTGAGACGCATTTGTATATTGTAGCTTTCAGTTGGTGCCAATCTGATAGTACCACTACCTTCGCCAATAGTACTAAGGATTTCTTTGCATTCTACATCTTTGTTAAAACCTTCATTAGTTGCAATGTCGTGCTTTGTAGTTACATAATTGGTGTATGTATTTTTTGTGTTTGATAGTTGTTTATATTCACCATAAGTAGTTCCTGTAATTCCATTTTTTCTGGCAAATATTTTGGTGTCTTCCGTTCTTCCAAAGTTTAAGATGCCGGTTTCAGGTTCTGTAGTAACTTCAAAATTTGTACCTTTTATTTCGCCTTGTGTTCTGAATAAAACTTTCCAGTCTGTCCATGCTTGAGTTTTTTCATCGCCTTCTCTTACTGCACCTGTTGTTTTTATTTCGTGCAAACGATAAGAATTTTGATGGCTTACTAATTCAACATTGTATTTTACCAATAAAAAATACCGATCATTTTCCTTGACTGTTGTCATGGTTTGCGATTGTGCAACAGCAATAATAATATTGAAAAATAAAAAAGATACCGAGATTGCTTTTTTCATACATTAGGTTTTTTGTAAAAGAAAAGAGCAAGTGCAATTTGTTTCATCACACTTGCTCTCTGTGATTTTAGTAATGATTTTATTTTAATTCGCTCAACCATTGTGCTGCCGCAGCACGCACCAGCATTGCATTTTCTTTGCCAGCTCTATAGGTAACTTTCCAGTTTCCATCTTTTGCTTCATACTCTTTTTTAGCAAAGATTCTTTTGTTTACTAATTCAGCAGAAAAATCAACATCGTCTATTACTGCAATCATATTTGTTAGCGAAGCTTTAATATTTCCTTTAGCATCCGCAGCAAAATAATATTTTCTCAACAATACCATATCTTCGTCGAAATGCTTTTTCAGCAATTCTTTTTCATGCTCATAATTTTGCTGATATTCCTCTTTTTGTTTTTGTTCATCCACGCTGTTTATTTTTTCCTGAGCTTGTTCTTTTCCAGTAGAATTTACTTGTTTCGCCTGTGCCAGCATTTGTTGTATTTGCTCAGGACTCATGCCGCTTTGTGCTGCTAATTGCGGATTGTTTGCCAGCATTTCCATTGCTTTATCAATACCTTTGTCGGATGCTGATGTGTAAGTATTTGTTGTTTTTTCAACATAAGATTTTGTAGTGTATTTCTTATTAGCTTCATAAGCTGTTTCTAAAGATTTTAGATTTTGTTCGTATAGCTTTTTTAATGTTACAGAATCAGTTGCAGGTAACGAACCTAGTAAGTCAGCTAATTTTTTTTTGTGTGCCACTTTAAACTCAGCACTATTGTAATAATTTTTTAAGTAAGTCATTACATTGTTTACCACTTCTTGTTTATTTACAGTTAGTTTTCCTTTTATTATATTTCTTATAATAAGAAAATTAGTGCCACCAGCACTATAAAAATTATTGTTGGTTTTACCGTTAATAGCAGCATCCATAAATTTTTCCTTTATTTCTTTTTCAGATGCATTTAAGTCTTGTATAAAATTACTTACTGTAGTAAATGCAGAGCATGCTATTGTAATTACAAAGGCACACATAAATAAGTTTCTTGTTTTCATGATTTTATTTTTTTGAGATAGTATTAATAGTTTATTGTTTTACAAATTCTACGCGTCTGTTGTTGGCTTTTCCATTGTCAGTAGTGTTATCAGCAATTGGTTTAGTTTTTCCGTAACCTTTTGTAGTTAATCGCGAAGCATCAATACCTAGAGCAACCAATTGCGCTTTCACTGCATCTGCACGTTGTTGCGATAGTTTTAGATTATAAGCTGCATCGCCATCGCCGTCTGTGTGACCGCCAATTTCAAACTTCAATTCAGGATGTGCTTTCATCATATCAACAATTCGATTCAATTCGCCCATACTTTCCGGTTTTATGCTTGCTTTGTTATAATCGAAGTTGATACCGCGTGCAATGAATTTCGCATCAACGTTTGATGTTAATTGTTGGTATGGATCTTTCAAACCGGCAGCAATTCTTATGTTTTTGAAAAAAAGCTGTATGCTGTTTTCTGTACTACTTGGTCCTTCGCTATATAAATAAAAAGAAGCAGGTTGTCCTTCTTTAGACATATTTAAAACGCGCTGGTTATTCAAATATACTTTCATAGTAGTTTCATTTACAGCAATGGAAACATGTATCCATTTGTCATTTAGTTCATGTTCATCTGTGTAGGCATCAGGAAATTCACTTTTAAAAGCAGCGGAAGTACCATTAAAATTTAACACACCACTAGTATTAATGCCTAAATCATGTTGGTCAAAGTCACCTAATTTTTGAGGGTTTCTATCAACATCTGCAGAATGGAAAGTGACCCAAAATTGTCCTGTCGCTCCATTACTCATTGCTTCGCTCATTTTCTTAGTTGTACATTTGAACAGGTAATCAAACTCGATGGTAAATCGTTGCGGCAAGTAATCATATTTCTTCATACGTGGATACATACCTGTGTAAAATCCATCTAAAAAACCAATCGTATTTTCGTTATTTATTTTAGCAATTTCAACGGTTCCGGTGGTTACTTTCCAGCGTGATGGAATTTCATCACTGCTTTCATTTATTAAATTGTCTTCAAAAATGATGCTGTCGCCAGGCACGAAATCAAACTTCGCGTACGTTTTTAAAGGCGGTTGGTTTTCGCTTTGAGCATAACATAAGTTGAAAGATAAGAACAACACATATGATGACAAAGTAATTAGTTTGTTCATAGTTTTATGTTTTTTTATTTTTTACACTTCAAAATTAGAATAATAATTAGTACCTTTTTCGGACAAAATAGACCATTACTTACGCGCATGATTAAAGAACTCATAGAAACATTGTCTGCAACAGAAAAGGAAAAACTAAATGCTATGGTTACAGTTTCGAATAATCTGCCATATAAAATTTTAGCATTGCACATCACATCGGCAACTATTGCTCAAAATCAGATTGAAAAAAAATTAAAAATAAACGCAAACAGTTATTTTAAAAATATAACGCTGGCAAAAGAACTTATTTATGAAGTAATAAAAAAAGAAAGTACAACAACGTATGATGATATTTTCTTAGTGCGCACACTGATTTTTCGCGGTTTACATGTTCATGCGAATAAACTCATTTTAAAATTAGAAGAAAAATATTTGTACGAAAAATGGTATGGCTTGTTGGATGTTTTATATCACGAATCATTTAGAATGGCTTACAATAGTTGTGATATAAAAACATTGGAAAAGCTTAATAAAAAAGTACAAGAAAATCTCAAAAAATATCATCAATATACGTTGTTAGATAAGCAATTATTGTTAGATATGGCGCGTTGTGAAAAACATGATGTCAAGCCAAATGAAATTGTTCCGTATTTAAAGCATCTTGATAAATTGTATAAAGATTGCCATTCGTTTGAACATCATGTACTGGAGTTTAATGCTTTACATTGTTTGTACGAAGTGCATGTAAATTACACCAACGACTATAAAAAAGCGTTTGATGTTATAGCGAAAATGAAAGTGTTGGTAGAAAGCAACAAAGAAAAAATGAATGAGCGTATTTATGCGAACATGTTGACGCATGTGGTGTTTCCGTATTGCATTTACCAGATAGAAGAACAGCCGGAAATTTATTTTGATTACTTATTTTCCAACTTCAAACAAATCAATCATCACTTTATTATTTCAGAAGTTCTATTGCATTTTAGCATCTATTATTTCACAAAGAAGGATAGGAAGAAACTACTTGAAATCCATCATTATATGAAAGAATATGCACAGGAAAAATCCAATCAGTATAAAGAATGTTTTACCGCATGCATGATCGCATATTTGGATAAAAATGACAAAGATTTTCACAGGCATAAAACTCGTTTTTATCAAACCGATGAAAGCAGAGATTCTTTACAATGCGATTTGTTACTTCGTTACTTAGAGATTTTATCGTTGATACATAACAACGAAACTGATATTGCTGCCGATAAGATTGATGCTACGGAAAAATTCTTGAAGCGCAATTTTTCTATCGCGCGCATTGAAGAAGATAAATATTTGCATGCTTCTTTACGCAAAAAGATAAAGAATAAAGTGAAAGATATTTCAACGAATCATCCTTATCGCTTTACTAATTTTGTATTAAGTGAATTGACTTAATGCAATTTTTATAATCGAATAAATAAT